>JBGORM010000001.1:300000-600000 GCA_041538185.1 Melioribacteraceae bacterium 4301-Me
GTGTGGGATATGGATAATTTTGCTATAAAGTCAGAACACTTAAGCGACTCACTATTACCTATGGTAAAAGAGTTTAATGCGGATTGGAAATTGTTTTTTAGTGATGAAAAAATTCGTACTGCAGTTTTTGTTTCAAAGCATGAACATTGTTTGCACGAGTTGCTTTGGCGGATGCACTTAGGTGAGTTTTCTATTGAGATTCCTTTAATAATTTCTAATCATGATGAACTAAAATCTTTAGCCGACTATTATCAGATTCCTTTTTACTATTTTCCAATAACAAAAGAAAATAAATTAGAACAGGAAAGAAAGCAGCTCCGTCTGTTGGATGAATTTAAGATTGATTCGATTATATTGGCAAGATATATGCAAATACTCTCAAAAGAATTTGTTGAGCACTATAAGAACAAAATTATAAATATTCATCATTCCTTTCTACCAGCTTTTGTTGGCGGCAATCCATATAAACAAGCTTATCAACGCGGGGTAAAAATTATAGGTGCTACTGCACATTATGTAACAGAAATTATTGATGAAGGACCAATCATTGAGCAAGATATTATTAGAATAACTCATCGTGATTCTTTGAGCGATTTAGTAAGAAAGGGGAGAGATTTAGAACGACTTGTACTTGCCAGGGCAGTTCGCTACCATTCTGAACATCGTATTTTAGTACGTGGCAATAAAACAATTATTTTTGAATGAGCATAATAAAGCAAAAGCACTGCTGTTCCATAATTTTAATTATTTTTTTTATAGACAATTTAAGGAGGGAATATGAAATTTTCTCTAAACATTGACCATATAGCAACATTAAGAAATGCACGGGGAGAAGTTCAACCTGATCCAATTACATTTGCTTTAATGGCTGAACAATACGGCGTCGATGGAATTGTTGTTCATTTGCGCGAAGATAGACGACACATTAATGAACGCGATGTAAGACTGCTTAGAGAATTGATTACAACTAAACTTGATCTTGAAATGGCGGCTGTTGATGAAATTATTGAAATAGCTCGCGATGTTCAGCCCGAATTAGCAACCATAGTACCGGAAAGAAGACAAGAACTTACTACCGAAGGTGGAATTAATGTAATAGATAACATAAATCACTTAAGAAACACAGTTGAAAGACTACATGATGCAGAGGTTCCTGTCTCTTTGTTCATTGAGCCAGATATTAATCAAATAGATGCTGCTTCTGAAATTAATGCTGATTTTATTGAAATACACACCGGCAAATTTGCTAATGCAATTAGCGAAGAGGAGATTTTTGATGAATTAGAACGCATTAGAATAGCTGCGAAACATGCTAAGAAATTAGGACTGGGTGTAAATGCTGGACATGGATTAAACTACAATAACATGAAAGAATTTATTGCAATTAAAGATATTGATGAGGTAAGTATTGGTCATGCCATTATAGCCCGCTCTGTTTTTGTCGGTATCGAAAAGGCAATTAAAGAAATGATTCAAATAATAAATAGAGCTTAATCATGTTGCTTCACTTATTATAAAGTAAACGATAACTTTAACCTTAATTTTGGTAAAAGTAATGTGCAAGAATTAGTTAACCGCAATAAAGTTGTTGTCTCGGACAGTTGACTTTTTGAAAAGTATAAAAGTTTTGACTACTTTTCATTCGTTTTTTATAACTAAATAAGTTATGTATATGAAAATGAATTGGAAGGAATTTGTCGGAAAAGTGTTAAACATAACTTTATTCGAAAATTATGGTGTAGTTTACGGTAAAAAAGATGATGAATTCCCAACTTTTTATGAAATAGTTTTTAAGACAGGTAAACTTATTGACGCTTTTGATGACGGCCTATTGCTTGAAGCTAAGAGAGAAGAGCAGACTTATAAAATTTTTGTGCCTTATTCTTCTATTAAGTGCGTGGAGATTTTTTAATGCCCAGTTTTTTACTCTTCCTTTTTTTTTATTTTCCCTTTAGTTGGTTGACTTACTCCCAAAGCATTTTAATTAAGAGCTTACGTACTTACAATTCAATTGACCAAACTGCCGCTCCAATTATAAATATGCAGGATAAAAATCTAAGTTCATTAACAATTGAGTTCGATGTCCAAAGTGATTATTCACCAAATTTGATTATTAATTTTAAGTATTGCGATCAGCAGTGGAACCCAATTGAAAATATCTTTTTGTTGAATCCCGGCTATAACACAGCATATAACTTGTGGCTGGAAAGTCTGCCAATTACTGTTAATGGTGCAAGATATCACTACATTGGTCACTTCCCTAATAAGGATGTTACTTTCCCTTTTTCGGGTAAGTGGAAATATTTTATTTACGAACAAGCAGGCGGTAATAATGTCCTCGCTACTGGACGGTTTGTTGTAATAAACCCGCAAGTAAACTTACATGTCTCCATCTCAAAGGACAGGTTAGAAGGCATAGCACCTGATAATTCTGAACTAGGAAGAGCAATTGATATTAGTACATCTTTTGAACTGCCGGATTCTTTATTCCCAGAAAATATTATGCACTTAGAAATTATAGAAAACCAAAAGTTTGATTATCCGTTCATTATAAAAAAGGAAATAACAAACAATCGATTTTACAGCTGGGATGGGTTCAGTAAATTTAATTTTACTATAAGGGATATTCTGCCAGGCAATAATTATCGACAGGTTAATTTATTGGATAAAAATAAATATGTGCCTCCATTAACTAATGCCCATTTTGAAAGGATAGAAACTTCTGATTTCTATAAATTTCATCATAACGATTTTAAAGGAGGTTCTAAATTAGTTAATTATAAAGATGATTACGCCCAGTATATGAATGTTGTTTTTAAAATTAGACCTTTAGAAAATATTAATAGTTCGATTTTTTTAGTGGGTTCATTTAATAATTGGCAGGTTTTGCCATCTTACATGCTGAGCGATGATAATGGCTTGATGTCTATAACTATAGAATTGAAAAGAGGTGTTTATGATTATCAGTATGTGACAGGTATTGTGTCTTCTGATTCAGTTAAAGATATAAACTGGCTTACATTGGAAGGAAATTTTTGGGAAGCGAAACACGATTATCATGTTTTTCTCTATTATCAATCTCAAAACTATGGCGGGTATCCTACAATAATTGGATATTCTAAAATTACAAGTGGTGATTTATGAACAAACCGAAAATAGGTGTAGTTGGGGTAGGTCATTTAGGCACACTTCACACAAAACTTTTAAATGAAATTGAATCATGTGAATTGATAGGAATTTTTGATTTGGATTTTAATAAGGCTGAACAAGTGGCCGCACAAATAAATACTTCTGCTTATCAAAGTTTAGAAGAATTATTTAACAAAATTAATTTGGTTGTGATTGCTACTACTACTAGTTCACATTATCAAGTTGTGAAAAAAGCATTAGATTATGGACTGCATGTATTTGTTGAAAAACCGATTACTTCTAAAATTTCAGAAGCTGAAGAACTTGTTAGAACGGCAGATAAATTAAATTTAATTTTACAGGTTGGTCATGTAGAGAGATTTAATCCTGCGTTAATTTCACTTGAAAAGTACAATTTAAATCCATTGTTTGTTCAGACAGATAGATTAGCACAATTTAATCCACGCGGTACAGATGTAGCAGTAGTTTTAGATTTAATGATACACGACATTGATATAATCCTAAGCTTAATTAAAAGTGAAGTAAAAAATATTTACGCAAGCGGTGTTAGCGTTGTCTCTGATACTATCGATATTGCAAATGCGCGGTTAGAATTTGAAAACGGTGCAGTTGCAAATGTAACTGCCAGCAGAATTTCTCAAAAGAAAATGAGAAAGATGAGAATTTTCCAAAGAGATGGTTATATTAGCTTAGATTTTATAACTGGCGTTTCTGAGGTCTATAGATTAATCTCACCGCACGAAATGAAAGAAGGTCATTATATAACTTTTGGTGAAATGGGAATAGGGGATAAAAAAAAGTTAGTTGTTTACGAACAACCTGAAATAAAAGAAATTAACGCACTTAAATATGAACTAGAGCTTTTTATCGATGCTGCTGTTTATCGTAAGAAGCCTGTTGTAAGTGGCTATGATGGACTGAGAGCGTTGAAGGTAGCTGAAATGATTATTAATAAAATAAATGATTCAAAGGTTTTTTTTGCGTAATAACATTCTTAATTATTAATCGTCCAATATATATGTTAAATGCAAAATGAATTTTCTAATTTAAAGGGGAAAATATGGAGAAAGAAAAAATTGCTGTTGGTGTTGACCTTGGAGGAACATCAATTAAAATTGGTTTAGTTAACCAACTTGGAAAAATTAAAAAGAAAATTAGTATTGATAGCCTTGCTGCTGATGGACCAAAAAGGGTAGTATCGCAGATAATAGCTGGTATTTACAAATTGTTAGATGGTCAAAAAATAAAGATAGAAGGTATTGGTATAGGTTCGCCTGGTATAATTATAACTGAAAAGGGGATTGTTGCTGATCCGCCAAATTTCCCCGGCTGGAAGAAAGTACCATTAGGGAAATTAATTGCTGAGGAATTCAATAAAAAAGTAGTAGTAGAAAATGATGCTAACGCAGCTGCAATTGGCGAATTGATTTACGGTGCAGGTAAGAAATTAAATTATTTTATAATGATTACATTAGGTACTGGGGTTGGCGGTGGAATTATAATTAACAAAAAAATTTATCGTGGCGAAACAGGCGGTGCAGGTGAAATTGGACATTCTTCAATTGATTATAACGGTCCTTTGTGCAAATGTGGTTCCAAAGGCTGCATAGAAACTTATATCGGGAATAGTTATTTGGTTAATAATGTTAAACAGCAACTGCCTGACCACCCGCACTCACTAATTGCTAAAATGCTGCAGGACCCAAATACTCAGTTATCACCTAAATTGATTAGTGATGCAGCTTCAATGAATGATGAATTTGCTCTTTCAATTATTGAAAATGCCGGGGAAAAATTAGGCTATGGTCTTGCTTCAGTTATAAATATTTTTGATATCACTAATGTTATTATTGGCGGCGGCGTGGCAGGTTTTGGTAAACCACTTTTTAATGCAGTTGAAAAAGCAATTAAAAGTAGAGTGATGATTCCTTTTAAATCGAGAGTGAAAGTTATACCTGCAAAACTAAGAAATGATGCCGGAATTAAGGGCGCTTCTGCTTTGGTGTTTTATAAGTCTAGTTAGTGTTGTTTCTTTATAATTAATATTGCGATACAATGAAATGGTATGGAATCTTAATATTATTTTTATTTGTTAATCTAATTTCAGCACAAGTTAAAGATTCCCTTAACATACCAATAACTAATACTGCCGTAAGCGATACTTCCTCGCCAAAAGAAAATAATATTGATAAAAAATCAAAAAAATATGATGTAGAAGCAGTTATTTATGCAACTTCTTCAGATTCTTTATTCTACGACGTGACAAACAAGAAAATGTATCTCTTTGGAAAAGGTGACCTAAAGTACAAAGATACTGAGCTACGCGGCGGCAAAATTTCTATTGATTATCAAAAAAATCTTTTGGAAGCAAGCGGCGTTGTTGATACTTCTGATACTGCAAAAGTAAAATTAAAAGAAACACCGGTCCTTACTGAAAACGGTGAAACGTACGAGGGTAAGATGTTATTATATAATTTTAAGACTACCCAAGGCTATATTTCGATGGCAAAAAATCAAGAACAAGACTCGCGCTACGAAGGCGACGAAGTAAAAAAAGTTAACCAAAATACTTATTTTGTAAAAAATGGCATGTTTACAACCTGCGATGAAAAAGACCCTCACACTTACTTTACCGCAAATGAAATGAAAGTTATTCAAAACGATAAGATTATTGCCAAATGGATTTTAATGTGGATTGGCGGAGTTCCGCTCCCTATCCCTCTACCTTTCGCTGTTATACCTAATCAGTCTGGAAGAAGAAGCGGCGTTATAATACCTACTTATGGAGAAATATCTAATAGAGGGCAGTACTTTAGAAATTTCGGCTACTTTTTAGCACTGAGTGATTATTACGACTTAACTCTTACTGGTGATTATTATACAAAAGGAGGTTATGGTTTACGAAGCAGATTTAGGTACGCTAAACGTTATGATTTCAATGGTTCAATTAATGCAGGATATTCTAAAATAATAATAGGTGAACCTTCAGACCCTAATAGAACTGAACAAACTGACTGGAATTTTTCGTTGTATCATAATCAAGATTTAAATCCTACAACAAGACTTGATGCAAACCTTCAGTTCATGTCATCAACTTTTTTGTCGAACAACGCAGTGGATTATAATGACCTTCTTTCACAAGATATTATTTCAAATGCAACTTTTAGCAAAAGATGGGATGAATCCGGCAATTATTTGGTTATTAATTACAGCAGAACTCAAAATCTGCAGAGCGGAAATATTTATGAGACGCTTCCAAGTATTACTTTTACTAAAAATCTTACTTACCCATTTAAAAGTGATAACAGTTTATCAACTTCAAATCAAAAATGGTATGAGCAAATTGCTTATAATTATACTGGGCAATTTGTTAACAGACGAAATAAAATTAATGGTGCATTAAGCATACGTGGCGGTATTCAACATAATTTAGCTTTTAGTGCTTCACCTAAAATTGGTTATTTTAATGTATCTCCGAGAATAAATTACACAGAAAAATGGTACAACAAGAGATTAAAAATTGAAAACCATGTGGTTGCGGTTAAGGATCCTAAAAGTGGACAAATTTCTTACAAAGATTCTACGGTAAATAGAGACATAAATGAAATAAATTCTGTTAGGACATTTGACTTAGGCGTTTCTGCATCAACAAAATTGTATGGAATTTTTCAGCCAAATCTTTTTGGTATTGAAGCATTTCGACACACTTTAATACCGTCAATTTCTTATTCGTACCAGCCAAACTTTGCCAACGATAATTGGGGTTATTATGATTCGTATAAAAAAGCAGATGGAACCATCGTAAGGTACGATAAATTTAATCGAGAAGTTTTTGGTGGTGCTCCAAGCGGTGAAAGACAATTTCTGAACTTCTCACTTGGCAATGTTTTCGAAATAAAAACATTGAAAGACCCGGCTGATACGAATAGATTAGATGATAACAAAATACAATTGCTGAATTTAACTGCTAACATCGGCTATAACTTTGCTGCCGATAGCCTTAAGTTTAGTGATTTGAGTCTGAGTTACAGAACGCAAGTAGGCAAATTGTTCGATTTTTCTGGCTCATCGTCTTACACATTTTATGATTTTAAAGATGGATTAAAGATAAACAAATTTTTAGCCTCAGAAGGTAAAGGATTATTTCGCCTTACTAATTTTAATTTTTCAATATCTACCAATATTAGCGGGAGTAAAAAGCAGACACCTGCTAAGTCCACTAAGAAAACAAAAGAAGAAACTGAGGAAGAGGGATTTAATGCATTTAAAAAAGCTGATTACATTACACTCTATAACGATAATCAACCCGTAGATTTTACTATCCCTTGGAATTTAAGTCTAAGTTATAATTATAATTTATCTAAGCCTACCCCTAACGAGGCTACTAAATTTTCAAACCTTAGTTTAAATATGAGTTTTAATTTGACTGAGTATTGGAAGTTTACAATTAGAGGTAGTTATGATTTTGAAAGGAAAGAAATAACTGCTCCTCAAATTACTATTTATAGGGACCTTCACTGCTGGGAGCTAAACTTTACTTGGAATCCTACAGGTTACTACAGAGGTTATAGATTAGAAATTAGAATGAAAGCACCTGAACTGCAGGATATAAAAGTTACAAAATCTGGTGGTCTATATTCTGGCAGAAGATAAATGATAGGTCTATCTTTGTGCTAATACTTTATTTAATTCAAAAAATTCATGAGAATCTACCACTTTGTGGTATGTCATCATAGTTATTATTGCTATTCATGTAACTTGTTTAACTCACTTTTCACGAAGTGTGGGAATCCACCACTTCGTGGATGAATTCCCATTTTTCTAGCCTCTCAGCAGGCTGGTGGAAAATTTAGCTTAAAGGAAGAAATGTGAGGGATAAGCTAATAAGGTTGTGTTTCTATGAAGAATGTGACATGTTACTAAGGTTAAGGAAAGAAGCGATAAGGTTTTTGCGACAGAGACAATTTGCGAAAGTAATTAAGCAAGTAAAAAAACATTAGATAACCTTAGTAAAAAGGTTGGGTTATCATAAGTTGTTAATCTTAACAACTGAGGACAGTCAAGATGAGGTAGACCTTATTAGCTTAAAGGAAGAAATGTGAGGGATAAGCTAATAAGGTTGTGTTTTTACGAAGAATGTGACATGTTACTAAGGTTAAGGAAAGAAGAGATAAGGTTTTTGCGACAGAGACAATTTACGAAAGTAATTAAGCAAGTAAAAAAACATTAGATAACCTTAGTAAAAAGGTTGGGTTATCATAAGTTGTTAATCTTAATAAGGGAGGACAGTCAAGATGAGGTAGACCTTATTAGCTTAAAGGAAGAAATGTGAGGGATAAGCTAATAAGGTTGTGTTTCTATGAAGAATGTGACATGTTACTAAGGTTAAGGAAAGAAGAGATAAGGTTTTTGCGATAGAGACAATTTGCGAAAGTAATTAAGCAAGTAGAAAACATTAGATAACCTTAGTAAAAGGTTAAGTTATTAGTGTGGCTGACCTTAGTAACAAATTTAACTAATAAGATTTTGAGAGGCACAGAGAGTGGATAGAAAATGCGCAACGGGAATAGTTAACGACAATAATTCCAAATTATGCGTAATATATGCTAATCTTGAGCATGTTCATTTTACCTCAAATTTTTCAAGCCTGCCAGCGCGGGCTGGTGAAAAATTTGGGTTAAAATAGTAGCTAATAAGGTAATCCACAAGTGGGAGTCTATCACTCCGCAATGTAGTGAGTTCTCATTGAAAGTGTTGAATTCTCAAACTCGTTTGGTGAGTCAAGTCCGCGCATAATTTTTTATGATGTCTGCTACGTATGGGTTAGATTAACTTAACATCATTCAAAAATGGTAAGCTTTCTCGTATTTCACTTACCTTTTTTAGGTCTACATCTACAGTAAAAATTTTTTCTTCCTCTCCAGCTTCTAAGATTGAATTTCCCAAAGGGTCGAATACCGAACTGCAGCCATTATACTTATAGTATGGGTCGTTGCCAACTCGATTAACGCCAACTACAAAACATTGGTTTTCAATAGCACGTGCTTTTAATAATATCTCCCAATGTTCAATTCTGGTAATGGGCCAATTGGCAATTACAATTATAACTTCCACTTTTTGTTTGCCATAGTAACGATATAGCTCCGGGAAACGCAAATCATAACAAATACTCAAACCAATTTTTGTCTGTTCAATTTTAGTTATAACTACTTCAGAACCAGCAGTATAGAAAATGTTTTCTTTAGCATAAGAAAAAGGATGTATTTTTCTGTATTTGGCAGTTATTATTCCATTGTTGTCGAAATGGTAAAGTGTGTTGTAAAACTTTGAGTTTGAGCGCTCTATTGTTCCAGCAAAAACATGCTGTTTAGTTTTTTGAGCCAGTTGAATAAAGTATCTTGTTGAAATCCCGTCAATTTCTTCTGCAAATTTTTCGGCGTGCATTGTAAAACCGGTCAATGTCATTTCAGGAAAAATTAGCAGATCTGTTTTTGTATTAACTTCACTTAAAAGCCTATCAATTTTGATTATATTTTTTGACGGGTCTTCCCATTCTGGGTTGTATTGAACTAAGCCTATTTTCATCACATTTTTTTATAAAATATTTTAGAATGAGTTTTTCGTTAATAATTTATAATTTGCAAAAAAAATATAATAATTTATGGACTAATCTGATGCTAAATTACATCTGGCTTGCCCTTCTGTTGTTGGGGATTGGTACTGCACTTTCGCTTGATATTGTTGACCAAGTAAACAATAAATACAAGAATGGTAAAACTATGCAATGCGAGTTGATTTTAGATAAAGCTGACGAATTAAAAAGCCAAAAACAATTCTCAGCAAAAATTAAAGTATTGGCAGATACTTTTTCTAAATTTTATGATTATAAAATAAATGATGATTTTCAGCAAAGCTGTAGGCTAACTTACGATTCAAAGACAAAAAAATATGCAGTATACTTTACAGTAGATAATGCTACTCCAAATTTTTGGAAACAAATGGCAAAAGTAAACGGAAAGGAAGAAGACTTAAGTGGTGAATTGGCTGTTCAAGAAAAAATTGATTCATTAAAGTATACTGCAGCTCTCAGATTAGAGGACATTTCTTTTGTTAAAATGAAAGAAGTTACAAATGCTGCAATTGATTATGCGAAGACTGCAGTGAACATTGCATTAGGTTTAATTGGTATTATGGCTCTCTGGCTTGGTATTATGAAAATAGGTGAGGAGGCAGGATTAATAAAAAAATTATCAAATGCTGTTCGTCCAGTTACAAAGTTTTTATTCCCTGATGTTCCGCACGACCATCCAGCCATTGGTTCTATGTTAATGAATATTTCTGCTAATATGCTTGGATTAGGAAACGCAGCAACTCCATTTGGACTTAAAGCTATGGAAGATTTAGATACACTTAATCCGAATAAAGGAGAAGCTACAAATGCAATGTGTACTTTTCTTGTTATAAACACTGCTGGCTTAACCTTAATACCAGCCACAGCAATTGCTGTTAGAGCAGCTGCCGGCAGCAGTGACCCTGCCATAATTATTGGTACTTCTTTTTTTGGTGCAAGTTGTGCCACTATTACAGGAATAATTTCAGCAAAAATTTTAGAAAAGTTTTACATACCTAATTTCTCCTTTATCAATTGGTTTAAAAGAAATGTTAAACTAATTATTACTTTTGCAGGCGTTATCTTTGTTTTAACTGCGTTAGTTATTACTCATTCATTTTCTTCAATTACTTTTTTGAACGTCGACTTTGTTAAAAGGTTTATTCAACTTTTTTCAGTAATTGCCATACCAGCTATAATAATTGTTTTTGTTGTGTATGCTGCGGTGAAAAAAGTTAAGATTTATGAATCTTTTGTAGAAGGAGCAAAAGAGGGATTTAATGTTGCAGTCCGTATTATTCCTTATTTAGTTGCTATGCTAATTGCCATTGGAATATTTCGCGCTGGTGGCGCAATGGATTTTCTGGTAGCTGCTATAAGTCCAATTACCAATTTAATAGGAATGCCGGCAGAAGCTTTGCCAATGGCTTTAATGAGACCGCTATCTGGGAGCGGCTCTTTGGGGGTTATGACTGAAATAATATCTGTGCACGGCCCTGATTCATTTATTGGAATTCTAGTTTCTACAATAATGGGAAGTACAGAAACTACTTTTTATGTTCTTGCTCTTTATTTTGGGTCGGTAAATATTAAGAAAACTCGGCATGCAGTAGCTGCAGGTTTATTAGCAGATGCCGCAGGAATTCTTGGCGCATTGTTTATCGTAAAATTGTTGTTTGGTTGAAATGAAAGTCCTAATTACTAGAAAAATACCTGAAATTGCCGAACATTTACTCCTTAAGCACAAATTTGAAGTTGATGTTTATCAACAGGACCAGCCCATTCCACGTAAAATTTTACTGGAAAAATCTAAAAATGTTGATGGAATTATATCGCTGCTGACTGAAAAGATTGACAAAGAGTTTATTGATAATCTGACTAACTGCAAAGTAATAGCAAATTACGCTGTCGGCTATAATAACATTGATGTTGAATATGCAAAGAAAAAAGGAATTATTGTTACGAATACCCCTGGTATATTAACAGATTCAACTGCAGATTTAACTTTGGGACTAATTCTTGCATGTGTTAGGCATATTGTGGTTTCGGATAGATTTACTCGAGCCGGTAAATTTAAAGGCTGGAAGCCAAAACTTTTTTTAGGATTTGAATTAAGAAACAAAATAGCAGGAATAATTGGAGCAGGCAGAATTGGGACTGAAGTTGCCAAAAGACTCACATCCTTTGGCACTAAAGTGATTTACTTCGATAAAACTCGTAACCCATATATTGAAAAATATGCATCAGCAAAAAGAGTAAGCTTAAATGTACTTTTGAAAAAAAGTGACATCATATCTATTCATCTTCCGTTAACTGAATCTACCTATCATTTGTTAAATAGAAATAATTTAAAGCTAGCTCGTCCAAATGCTATAATTGTCAATACAGCGAGAGGTGAAATTGTCGACGAGAAAGCATTAATTGAAATGTTAGTAAAAAGAAAAATATTTGCTGCTGGCTTTGATGTGTATGAGAATGAACCGCAGATAAAACACGAATTATTTCGTTTAGATAATGTTGTATTGCTGCCACATATTGGGAGTGCAACTTTTGAAGCTCGCAGTAAAATGGCAGAACTCGCAGCTAAAAATGTAATTGCGGTGCTTAAAGGGAAAAAAGCTTTAACCCCAGTTTAATTAATAATGTACTCTTTGCTTGGAAGTAAAAAGATTTATAAGTAAGTTGAACAAAAAAAATATAAAAAATGAGGATAGGTATTCCAAAAGAAACACACCGTGAAGAAAAAAGAGTGGCACTTGCACCAGCGGGTGTAGATGCACTTGTTAAATCTGGTCATTCGGTTTTCATTCAAACTGGTGCTGGCTACGAAAGTCATTTTTTAGATGAAGAATATGCAAAATGCGGCGCTAATATTGTTTATACTGCAGAAGAGGTTTATCAAAGAGCAGAATTAATAGTAAAAATTGCACCATTGACCGATGAGGAAGTCGATATGATGCAAGATGAGCAAATAATATTTTCTTTTCTTCATCTTGCTGTAGGTAAAAAAAATATAATTGACAAACTGCTAAAGAAAAAAATTACAGCAATTGCTTACGAATTAATAGAAAAAGGGGAACAAATACCTATTCAGCAATCGATGAGTGAAATTGCTGGTCAGCTGGTTATTCAAATTGGTGAAAAATATTTAAGCAGCGATATCCCAAATGGAAGAGGAATTTTAATGGGAGGAATTACTGGAGTTGCCCCAGCTGCGGTTGTAATTTTAGGCGCGGGTATAGTTGGTTTTAATGCAGCACGATCGGCTTATGCACGAGGGGCTCATGTAATTGTTTTAGATAAAGATTTAAGAAGATTAAGAAGAATTGAAACGAATATTTCTAAGAACATTACTACCGTTGCTGCAAATCCATCTACAATTGCAAGAGGAGTCAAATTTGCCGATGTGTTTATTGGTGCTGTTCAAATAAAAGCTGAAAAGGCTCCTAATATTGTTAGCGAAGAAATGGTTAAAACAATGAAAAAAGGAGCCGTGTTGATTGATGTCTCTATTGATCAAGGAGGCTGTGTTGAAACGAGCAGGCCAACTACAATTTCAGAACCTGTGTTTGTACTTCACGATGTAATTCATTACTGTGTGCCTAACATACCTGCCTTAGTCTCTAGAACTGCCTCTTTTGGATTGACAAATGCTTCTTTGGAATATATATTGGAAATAGCTGACAATGGTCTAACCAATGCATTGTTAAATGATTCCGGACTTGCGAAAGGAGTTTGCACTTATAATGGTTTTTGTTCGAATGAGACAATTGCCGAAACATTTAATGTTGAGTATAGAAGGTTGCATTTATTTTCAACAAATTAATTTTACATTTAATTATGACAATGGACGAAATAAGAATTAGCAAGCCGCTGAATGCTCCTTGGATAAAAAAATATCATTCAAAAATTGTTACTGCCGAAGAAGCAGTGAGAGTAATCAAATCGAATGATAATATTGTTGTGCAACCTGGTTGCGCAGCACCATTAGAATTAATAAATGCAATGGTTGCTAGGAAGGATGAGTTAAGCAATGTATCTATTTACCACATCCTTGTAGTCGGCAACATCCCATACGTTCAGCCTGGCATGGAAAAGCATTTTAAGCATATGGCTTTCTTTATTGGAGCCAACACTCGACAAGCAGTAAACGAAGGTAGAGCTGAATTTATTCCAATTTTTCTTTCTGAAGTTACAATGTTATTTAAGAAAGAAATACTTAAAGCTGATGTTGCATTAATTCATGTATCGCCGCCAGATGAACATGGTTTTTGTAGTTATGGTATTGATGTGGGAAATATTAAAACTCCAGCAGAAAAGGCAAAATGTGTAATTGCTCAGGTCAATAAAAACATGCCGCGCGGTTTAGGTAATAGTTTCATTCACGTTAATAAAATAGATTTTATTGTTGAAGTTGATGTCCCGTTAATGGAATTGCCTCAGGTCGATCCAGATACATCACCGGAAATTTTAGAGGTTTACGATAAAATAGGTCAAACCATAGCTAATATGATTGATGATGGCGCTACATTGCAAATGGGCATAGGTGCAATTCCAGATTCAGTGCTAAAATATTTGAAGAATAAAAATGATTTAGGTGTCCATACCGAAATGTTTAGTGATGGAATTGTGGAACTTGTAGAAGAAGGTGTTATAAACGGTGAAAGAAAAACTTTGCATCGCGGGAAGATTGTAGCCGGCTTTTGCCTTGGCACTAAAAAATCCTATAATTTTATTGATAATAATCCCATTATAGAATTCCACCCGCAAGAATATGTAAATGATCCTTTCATCATAGCTCAAAATGATAACATGGTTGCAATCAATTCAGCTATTGAAATTGACTTGACAGGTCAAGTCTGCGCTGATTCTATAGGAACAAAATTTTATTCAGGTATAGGCGGTCAAGTTGATTTTGTAAGAGGGGCGGCACACTCTAAAGGTGGGAAACCTATTATTGCTTTGCCATCTACAACAAAAGATTTTAAAGTGTCCAGAATAGTTCCAATGCTAAAACCTGGTGCTGGCGTTGTTACCTCTCGCGGGGATGTACATTATGTGGTTACAGAATACGGTGCGGTAAACTTATTTGGCAAATCTATTCAGGAAAGAGCTCGTGCTTTAATTGAGATTGCTCACCCTAAGTTTAGAGATGAATTATGGGAATTTGCTAAAAAAAATTATCATATCTAAAATTATTTCTAATGATTGCTATTATTGGTGATATTCACGGGTGTTATTATACCTTAGAAGCTTTGTATAAGAAGATTGTAAATAGTTACCCGCAAATACAAGTTTTTACTGTAGGAGATTTAGTTGACAGGGGGAACTACAGTCGTGAGGTAATTAATTTTGTAATCGAAAAAAAAATATTGTTTACACCAGGCAACCACGACTATATGTTTTATCATTTTTTTAAAGAGCCTTCAAGCATTTTTGCTAAATCATGGTTTTTTAACGGCAACGAGACTACCTTGCTATCTTATGAAAAAAACGAAAACCAAATTTTTGAACATATTGAAATAATTAAATCAGCACCGCTTTATTATAATTTAGACGATTGTTTTATTTCTCACGCTGGCATATCTCAAATGTACGAAAATATGCTGCCTCCTACATTCAGAGCTAATTTAGAAATTCTTAAGACGTATATTGAGAATGATTTAAAAAATGAAAGAGGAATTTTATGGACTCGTGACCCGCTATTGAACTTGGGCAAGCTGCAGGTTGTTGGTCATACTAAACAAACTGAACTTACTTTTGTAGAAGAATCAAATGCTATTTATATTGATACAGGTGCTTGTGTGGGAAATAAATTAAGCGCTGTAATTGTTCATGGGAATAAAATAGTAGATACAATTGAGGAGAAAACTAATCTTAAAGATATAATTTAAGGTAGAAATTTTTATTACTTCGTTGTTTGAAAAATATTTTATAATGTAATAATTTTCGACGGCGCTAAACAAATTGGAGGTTGTAAAGATAAATTTTACAAATATTTGTCAATAATATTTAGGTTTACCATTTTCTCTAAGTTTCTAAATATAATAGCCTTGGGAATCAAAATAGTTTTGTTTCCCTTTTTTATTTTTATTTTAGTGTTGTCCTTTGGCTTTACTCGCCAGTCAACCATAACTAACCATAATACCACATTGTTTAACGCTTCTTATAACTACTGGTCAAAATTAAATGAGTTGAGAAATTCAAATGAAAATTCCTTATCTGTTCTTAAAAACTTAGATTCCATATTATTGGCATCAAATTCAAAATTAACTAATAATATTCAACAGGGGACAAATTATCTACCTTTGTTTCCTGATACAACTAAAAGCGATACAACAAAGAAAGCCATTGCTGATTCTCTGCTGAATAAAGCAATAAGAGATTCATTGCGCAGGATTGATTCACTATCTACCGACTCAACAGCAAGATTAAAGTATTTTCATTATCAGCGCGAGGATGAGCCTTACATTGAATTTAATCCTAAAAAGCCTTCAAGTTTTTTTGTCTATCCATCTCAATCATTGTTTCAAAGGACTGTAGCTTTAGATTCAACAGGAAATAATGTAGTTATTACCGAGAAAATAGCTGGTGAAGAAATAAAACCTAAGTTAACTATACCTCTTTCACAATACATTGAAATGAGAATGAAAGCAATAAATCGTAACCTATGGCAAGATATTGGTTACAAATATGAACTGAAAAGTAGTAAACAGGATTTAAGTCAACTTATTACGAATATTACTAATATAGAAATACCTCTTCCTAGTACTTCGTTCCTTAGTATTTTTGGTCCACCTAAAATTAGCCTTAGAATAAATGGTGCGGTTGATATTCATGGTGCTTGGCGAAACGAAACTACCTCTGGCATTACCACATCACTTTTGGGTAATACGAGAAACGAGCCGGACTTTAAACAACAAGTACAAATAAATTTGAGTGGAACAATAGGGGATAAATTAAATTTATCAGCTGATTGGAACACGGAAAGGCAATTTCAGTATGAGAACCAATTGAAAATAAAATATACTGGTTACGAGGATGAAATAGTACAAAGCGTGGAAGCTGGTAACGTATCTTTACAAACTTCTCCACTTGTTGGCGGCAGTGAGGCATTGTTTGGAGTTAAGGCATTGTTTAAGATGGGACCTTTTACTTTAACTGCCCTTGCTTCTCAAAAGAAAAGTGAAGTACAAGAAGTTTCTGTTACAGGTGGAGCAAAATCACAGACTTTTGAACTTCACGCCTATAATTATTCCCAAAATCATTTTTTCATCCATGAACTTTATACTGATCCCAATTTGAATGTTTTTAATAAATACTACAACAATGCAGTACCAATACGGATTGATTCTATCTACGTAAAAAATATTGAAGTTTGGAAAACAGCTACAGGATATACAAGCGGTACAAAAAGAGCGGGCAATGCTTTTATTAATTTACCGCGTAGAAAAGGTGGTCAGTTATACAGTAAAGAATGGCGAGACAGTACTCAATTAACAATACCAGGTATCCAGGAAATTAACCGTAGATGGGAACTATTACAGCCTGGAGTAGATTACGATATTCACCCATATACTGGTTTTATAAGTTTTAAGACTCAAATACAAGACCAAGATGCAATTGCTGTAGCGTTTCAAATGCAAGGCCCAACAAGTTCAAACTCCGATGATGTTTACTTTGGTGAATTCCTTAATGATGTTGGCACCGATTCTACCGCAAGAATTGTTTTATTGCTGGTTAAACCTCCTAATCTACAACCTCAATTTAAAAAGGCATGGAAGCTGCAATTAAAAAACATTTATCCAATTGGCGGGAGAGATATTAAGCAAGAAGGATTTAAATTAGATATTCAATATAGAAAAGAAGGGCAAGAGCCTCAAAGTGATTATAACGGTGTAAAATTGATTCAAGCTTTTGGATTAGACAAAACAGATGCAAGCGGTACCGGTGGTCCAGATGGTAATTTTGACTTTAATTCAAATACAATTATCCCTTCAACAGGAGAAATAATTTTCCCGGTTCTCGAGCCTTTTGGCAAAGATTTTCCTTCTAATCTTCCAGATTCTCTTCGATACCAGTCAGTATACGATACAACAGTTACTTATGCCAGGCAGGATGTATCAAAAGATAAGTTTTTAATTACCGGTGAATACTCTGCTTCTGTTTCTTCAACTTTTAATATTGGATTCAATGTCGTAGAAAACTCTGTAAAAGTTTTTCTTGGCGGTAACCAGCTCCACGAAGGAACAGACTATTCGGTCGATTATAATGTTGGACAAATTATTATTCGTAAACCAGAGGCTTTAGTACCTGGCGCTGACCTTAAAATTACTTATGAACAAAATGACCTGTTTCAATTAGCTTCAAAGACATTGTTAGGTTTTAGAGGGATTTATCAATTTAATAAAGAAACTTCGCTTGGTTTTTCTTTCCTAAACTTAAATCAACAGACTTTAAGTGATAAAGTTAGAATAGGCGAGGAACCATTAAACAACTCAATTTTTGGGGTAGATTTTCAAACAAGTATAAATTTACCATTTTTAACAAAAGCGCTCGATAATATATTTTCTACTAGTACAATGTCGAATCTTTCTCTTAAGGGTGAATGGGCGTATATGAATCCCGACCCCAACACTAAAAAAAGTACAATAGCAAGTGACGGAGGACAAAGTATAGCCTATATAGACGATTTTGAAGGTGCAAAAAAAATAATTCCAATTGGATTAAACTATACGAACTGGCACGATATAAGTGTACCAACTGACTTACAAATAATAGGTAATTTACCAGAAAAGCAGCAAATTAATTACAAGGCTAAGACTTATTGGTTTAATCATACACCATCAGATGTAACAATTAAAGCTATTTATGGAAATCGTAAACAAGCGGCAACGCCCGAGCAATCACAAATACCGGCATTAGACCTTGTATTTTTACCTACTGTAAAAGGTTATTATAATTGGACGCCGGACCTTAGCGATAAGACAAAAAATTGGGGCGGCATGATGACTTTGCTTTCATCAACTGCTAACAACTTAACTGATGAAAATATAGACTTTATTGAATTCTGGATGAAAGTATCGCAAGCACCACAGGGTGCAAAGTTAAATATTGACTTAGGCCAAATAAGTGAAGATGTTATTCCTAATGGTGTATTAGACACTGAAGACAAAAACAACAACGGACTATTAGATGTAGGTGAAGACACTGGAATTGATGGCCTTGTTGATCAGGATGAGCCGGGTTATGACCCAGTAAATAATCCAGATCCAAGTGGCGATAATTTTAAATTTCAGCTGTCTGGTCAGAACACTGACTACTCACAAGTTAACGGAACAGAGGGTAATGGTAATTCTTCTGACCAAGGCAGAATTCCTGATACTGAAGACTTAAATGGTAATTTTACTCTTGACCGAGTAAACAGTTTTTTTAGATATGAAATACCAATTGATACAAATCGTGCAACCAATCCTTTTATTCAAGGAGGCGGCGATAATGACCATTGGTATTTAATTAGAATACCCCTTAAAGATTATGTTAAAAAAGTAGGTAACCCAACCTTATCGGTTGTTGAAACTATGCGCTTCTGGATTCAGGGTGCAGATTCGCCTATTCACATAAGATTAGCAGAAATGAATTTGGTTGGTAATCAATGGCAAAAAGTGCTGAACCCGCCTAAAGTAACAGCTGAAGATACTGTGCTAACTATTTCTACTGTGAACATTGAAGATAATCCTGAATATTATTCACCACCAGGTGTGGTAAGAGAATTAGACAGGGCGCAAAGCACTCAGGCTAATCAAAATATTTATAAAAATGAACAGTCGCTCGATTTGATAATTAAAAATCTTGAAGACGGAGATAAAAGGGAAGTTGTTCGTTACTTATATAAGCAATTAGATGTTTTCAACTATAAACAAATGAAATTATTTATTCATACAGATGATAATGATAGTCCTGGCAGTGTCTCTTATTTTAAGGATATTACTGATTATGGTGCCGACGTTTACATTAGATTTGGGTCAGATTCACTTAACTATTATGAATATAAGCAGCCATTGCGACCTAATTTAGCTGAAAGGAACTGGAGCGAAGTTGATATTTTATTTTCTGAACTAACTGCAATTAAACAAGCAAGAGACAGTGCTCAAATTACTAAAGAATATATTGTGCCTGTGCCAGGTAAAGAAGGGCATTTTTACGGAGTACGAGGCAACCCAACTTTAACTAGAATCTCTTATTTTACTATTGGTATTATGAATCCCCCTAACATTGGCCCGATTGGCCAAAAAGTTTCAGGAAGTATTTGGATAAACGAATTGAGGGTTCTGGGTGCCAATGATACGCCGGGCTGGGCATATAGTGCAAGTGCTTCTTTTAAGATGGCAGACCTTATGAGTGTTAATTTTAATATTAGTCAAACTAATCCTTATTTTCATAAATTACCTGACCGTTTTGGTTCAAGGCAGGATAGCAGAAGCTGGGGTTTAGCAGTTAATTTGGATTTGCTTAAGTTAATCCCATTTAATCTGCCTGGCAGTAATCTTCAAGTAAGCTATCAAAGAAACGAACAAACAACTAATCCGTTATATATTCCTGGCACAGACATAAGTGTTGTTGAATCACAAAATCAAATTCAAAGGCAATTAGAAGCTAAAGGCACCGACCCTGCTGAAATAAAAGCAGCCATAGATAATATTAAAGCTATTTCTCAATCTGTTTCCGTTTCTGAAACATGGAGCTTATCTAATGTTAAAATTAAAATCCCAACTGATTTATGGTATGTAAGAGATACTTTTAATAACTTAAGCTTTGGATTTAACTATAACAAGTCTTATGGCAGAACACCAACAATCTTTAAAAACGAAAAGTGGATATGGAACGCAAGCATGAATTACTCGGTAAATTTGAGTCGTGACTTATATTTTGAACCTGCTAGAATTCCTTTAATAGGCGATATACTTTCCATTTTTTCAGATTACAAAAATCTAAAAATATATTTTGCACCTTCTTCTTTAAATTTTTCTGTAACAGCTTCAAGAAGAGAAGAATTTTCTGCATCGCGCACTTTAATTTCTAAACCAAATATCCAAAGGGATTTTACTACCACCAGGTCAGCAGGCTTTAGTTGGACTTTAACAGAAGGCGGGCTGCTGAACTTAGGGCTAAATTATAACTTTGATATATCTTCATCCTTAGCTTATCTATTAACTAAGGATAATGTTGACAGACCAGAAAGTGATATTTGGTACGATATTTTTCATGGGGCATTTTTTGGAGAAGACTACAGTTTTAAACAAAGTTTTGATTTAAAAGCAAACCCAAGACTTCCTTCACTTTTTGATTTAAATAGGTATATTACATTGAGTGCGGGTTACACTGTTTCTTATGCCTGGCAAAATGATTTTCGACAAGAAAATTTAGGCAGAAGTGCTGGATACTCTAGCAGACTCAATGCTAATTTATCTATAAGATTAAAATCAATTTTTGCACCCTTGTTTAGAGAGAATACTTCCGAGAATATGCAGACGAATCGCACGCAGCACACCACTGGAAGAAGAGAAGGCAGAAGAGGTGTGCCTCGCCCCACGGGACAAGGCAAAGATGTAGATAAAAATATTAGCCCAGAAAAAAAGTTAGAAGATGATTCTAATAAAAATCAGCTTGAAGAAGATACTACTAGCACACAATCATCAGGTGGTTTCAGCCTTTTACAGCCCTTAGAATATTTGAAACTTGGAATTAAATGGCTGCTGCTTGATTATGACCAAATTAGCATAAACTTTAGCAATCAAAGTGGATTAAGTGGAAGCGGGATAGCCGGCACTGGGACAGGTTTTAAAAATTTTTGGGGTTTTACACAAAGTACTTACAATGGACCGTCAAGGCTATTTATGCTTGGCTTGTCTAACAATATTGGCGCTAGAGCTCCAAATGGTAGCTTGCAAGATAATTTTACATATAAAAATCAAATTGACATTAAGACATCACGACCACTTTGGGAAGGCGCCCAACTCGATATAAGCTGGAACGTTAGTTGGGGAATTAATAAAATTACCTCATTGAGTACTGATTCCCTTGGAAATATTACAATTAATAATCTTACTTCAACAGGGACAATTGACAGATCATTTTTAAGTTTTCCTCCTTTCTTATTCTTTAACAATGGCATTAAAAAAGTAGATGAACTTTATGATAGAAGAGCTGCTAACTTGAACCAAAGCTTATCTGATGCCTTTGTTGAAGGGTTTGAGTCCTTCTCAATTTTGTCGAAAGTTTCTTTTCTATCAAAATTTTTAAAATATTTGCCCAGACCAAACTGGAATTTTTCGTGGAGCGGTTTAGAAAAATTTCCATTTTTAAGTTTTGCTAACAGAGTATCAATTCAACATGCTTATACTTCAACATACAGCGAGGGCTGGAAAATTAACCCTGATGGAATTAAAGAAGTTCAAAGTCAAAAGGTCGATTATGGATTTTCTCCTTTACTGGGTGTTACGTTTCAATTTAATAAAATATTAGGCGGTGTTATTAATGGTAGTTTTAGATTTACAATAAAAAATTCTTACTCACTTGGCGTGTCAACAAGAAATATAACTGAATCACTCTCAAAAGATATTAATTTTACAGCAAGTTACAATAAATCCGGTTTTGAATTGCCTATTTTTGGTATTTCATTAAAGAACGATATTGAAATATCTTTAAGTTACACGAGTGGAAGAAATTCTAGTGTGCTTTATGAAATGGATAACTTTAAGGAAAATGGTATACCGCAGGATGGTACTGTTCGCACAATAATTCAACCACAGATTAAGTACGTTATGAGTTCAAGAGTTACAATGACTATTTTTTATAAACGAACCACCGTAGAGCCGGAAGGTGCTTCAAGAATTCCCCCTACCACTACAAATGAAGCCGGTGTTGATTTGCATATTGCTATTCAATAAGAAAGAAGGAGTTAAATTGGTTACAAAAAAAAATAAAATATTATGGGTTGATGACGAAATTGAGCTTCTAAGAGCGCATATAATTTTTTTGAACGAAAAAGGTTATGAAGTTGAAACAGTTACAAACGGTGAAGATGCTATCGCTGAACTTAAAAGAAATTCTTACGATTTAATCTTTCTTGACGAAATGATGTCCGGCTTAGGCGGTCTTGAGACTTTATCACAAATTAAGGAAATTAATCCAACAGTTCCGGTCGTAATGGTTACAAAAAGCGAAGAAGAAACACTGATGCACGATGCTATTGGCAGTAAAATCAGCGATTATCTAATTAAGCCTGTGCATCCTTCTCAAATACTTATGGTCTGCAAAAAATTTTTAGAAAGCAAAAAAATTTCTGTTGAGTATGTAGCTAAGGATTACTTGCAAGATTTTAATGAGATATCTAGGAAGTTGTCGTTAAATCCAGATTATGAAGATTGGATTGAAATATACCTTAAGCTGGTTAATTGGTCAATGGAACTTGATGTTCACCCTGAAGTCGACCTAAAACAAACTTTGTACGAACAAATTAAAGAGTGCAACAAAGAATTTTCTAAATTTGTTGAAAGAAATTATAAATTATGGGTTAATGACGAAGTTGAGGATAAACCCGACTTAACACCAGTGATAACAGAAAAGTATGTACTCTCCACATTAAAGAGTTTTGATGGCCCGCTTTTTTATATTGTTATTGACTGCTTGCGGTTAGACCAATGGTTAATTATGGAAAAAATTTTATCAGATTACTTTACAATAGAAAAATCATACTACTATTCAATTTTACCTACTGCAACGCCGTACGCAAGAAATTCACTTTTTAGTGGTTTATACCCATCTGAAATTGAAAAATACTATCCTGAATTGTGGACGCCTTCAGGCAAAGAAGACGAAAATAGCATGAACAAGTATGAGAAAGAACTTTTACAATTACTTATTGACAGAAAAAGAATTTCGCTCAATAGTGAATTGAAATATATGAAAATTATTGACCCTGAAGTCGGCCGAGCATTTGAACAAAATGTATTATCACACAAGAAGACTCATCTTTTTGCTGTAGTTGTGAATTTTTTGGATATGATTGCTCATGGCAGGTCAGACTCTGATATTCTCAAAGAAATTGCACCAGATGAATCTGCCTACCGCTCATTAACAAGCAGTTGGTTCCAGCATTCGTCATTATTAGGAACATTTAAAGCAATAGCAACTATTCCAAACGCAAAAGTTGTTGTTACAACTGATCATGGAAGTATTAGAACCTTGCGAGGTTCAAAAGTATTAGGCGACAAAGAAGCTTCAACAAATTTGAGATTTAAATTCGGTAGAAATTTAAAAGTAGATGATAAACATGCCGTATTTATTAAAAATCCTACTGATTATAAATTGCCAAAAAGAGGCGTGACTATTAGTTATATAATTGCTAAGGAAGATTATTACTTTGTTTATCCAACAGATTATCATAAATACCTAAGTTATTACAAAGACAGTTTTCAGCACGGCGGAATTTCAATGGAAGAAATGATTTTACCTGTAATAACTATGGAGAGTAAAGCTTAATGAACTTTCCCTTTCAAACTGTTGTAAATGATGAAAGTGAAACGAAAAAAGTGGCTGAGGATTTTAGTTTGTTGCTGAAAGCAGGTGATAAAATTCTTTTAAATGGTGAACTCGGTACCGGGAAAACTTTTTTTGTTAAGTGTGTGTGTTCTGCTTACAAAATTAATGCTGTATCAAGTCCTAGTTTCTCCATCGTAAATGAATACACAAACCATCACAAAATTTACCATTTCGACTTTTATAGAATAAAAAAAACTGTTGAATTATATGACATTGGATTTGAAGACTATATGAACGATAATAACGCTATAGTTTTTATTGAGTGGGCTGAACTAATTCCGGAAGTTTTACCTGAAAAATGTTATACAGTTTTTTTAAAGTATATTGACGAAAACAAGAGGGAAATATTAATAAAGAAAAATAATTGAATTATGCTCCCAATACTTTCAATAGAGACAAGTTCTGAGTTGTGCAGTGTTGCGTTAATGCTGAACGAAAATACTTTTTCTGAAATAAATTTAAAGCAAAAGCACATTCACTCGCAGAAATTGATAACAGTTGTTCGTCAAATTTTAGATACTTTTAACATGGAAACAAGAAATCTTGGAAGTATTGCTGTGTCTATTGGACCTGGCTCATTTACTGGACTTAGAATCGGCTTGACTGCCACTAAAGGTATTGCTTTTGGGGCAAAGCTGCCTATAATTCCTGTACCAACTTTTGAAGCAATAGCTTATTATATTTCTAAGTTTTTACCTGATTCAACTAAATACGCAATTGCCAATACTGCAAATATGGAGGAAGTTTATTTTGGTAGATTTCAAAAAAGAAATCAGATGTATAGTATAGTAGAACAAGTTCATTTAGAAAAAAAAGAAATATTAAATGATATTCTTAGTAAAGACGAACTATTATTTGGAAATGTTTTGCACTCAACGGACGATTATCTTAAAGCTAACAATGTGGCAGAATGGGCTTATTTATTTGGTAAAGATTTATTAACTTATAACTATGATTATATGGAACCTTTTTACCTTAAAAAATTTGTTACGAGGGTAAAACTATGAAAAAACTATTCTTGTTATTGTTTGTAATGACTTTTTCTTTTGTTTATTCCCAAAATCATTTGCCCAAGATTAAAGCAATAAATTCTACTAAGGATTTGGGTACACTAGTAGAGGGACAAATCGTTAAAGAAAGCTTTGTTATTAAGAACGAAGGCGATGCTGACTTAAGAATAGATAAAGTAAGAGCCTCTTGTGGTTGTACCGCTGCTGAACCGGCAAAAAAAGAACTTAAGCCCGGAGAACAAACAGCTATCAATGTTGAATTTAATTCGGCTGGCAGGTTAGGCTTGCAGCAGAAATTCGTTTACGTTTTTTCTAATGATCCAAAAACTCCAGAACTTAGACTTGCTTTTACTGCAGTAGTAGTTTCTAAAAACTCACCTGCAGTTAAAAGTCAAAAGATGCCTCACTTAAAGTTAGAGAAAAATGAATATGATTTTGGTAATGTAAAAGAAGGTAAAATTGTAACTGCAATAATAAATTTTACAAACACTGGTGAAGGTGATTTAACTATAAATGATGTTAGAACGTCTTGCGGCTGCACAGCTGCCTTGTTAAGCAGTAAAAATCTTAAACCCGGCGAAAGAGGCAGTCTGCGTATTGAACTTGACACTTCTAATCGCGAAGGTAAGTTGGCACGAACCGTTACTTTATATACTAATGACCCTGATACACCAAATCCAACAATAACTTTATTCGTAAATATTGAAAAGAGATAAATAAAATGAATTGGTTTAAAAGGTCTAAACAAAATATTTCCCCAGATAGTAAAAAAACCGACATACCTGATGGCCAGTGGTCTAAATGTGAAGAGTGTGGTGAAATTATTCATAATAAGCAGCTCGAATTAAATTTGTGGACATGCTCAAAATGTAATTATCATTTTCGTATCGGGAGCGACCAATACATTTCAATTTTATTGGACAAGAATTCTTTCAAAGAATTAAATAAAAAAATGCAATCCGCGGACCCGCTTGAGTTCGAAGACACAAAAAAATATTCAGAGCGTATTGCATCTACTATTAAAAAAACTAATTTATACGATGCTGTTAAAACAGGGATTGGAAAAATTAATGGTAAGAAAGTTGTTTTTTGTTGTATGGATTTTAATTTCATCGGTGGAAGCATGGGCTCGGTAGTAGGTGAAAAAATAGCAAGAGCTATTGATGAAGCATATAAAGATAAATTGCCACTGATTATTATTAGTCAAAGTGGCGGTGCAAGAATGATGGAAGGCGCATATTCACTAATGCAAATGGCAAAAACAAGCTCTAGACTTGCACGCTTAGCGGAAGCTAAAATCCCATTTATATCAGTTTTGACTGATCCAACTACAGGCGGCGTTACTGCAAGTTATGCAATGCTTGGCGATATAATAATTGCAGAGCCTAAGGCTTTAATTGGTTTTGCTGGCCCGCGCGTAATTAAACAAACAATTGGTAAAGATTTGCCGGAAGGATTTCAACGTTCGGAATTCCTACTCGAAAACGGCTTTATCGATTTTATTGTTAACCGCAAAGAATTAAAAGAAAAACTCTCTCTTTTAATTAACTATCTCTCATAACAAAATGTCAATTGTTATTTCTTCAGTAAAAGAAATGCATCGGCTTTCAAGTGAGTTGAAAAGGGCAAATAATAAAATTGGATTTGTCCCAACAATGGGTTATTTGCATGAAGGACATATATCACTAATTAGGGCTTCTAAAAGAAAATCTGATGCAACAGTTGTTTCTATTTTTGTAAACCCTATTCAGTTTGCACCGAATGAGGACTTTAATAAATACCCTCGTGATTTCAATAGAGATAAAAAGATGCTACAAAGTGAAGGCGTTGATGCAATCTTTTACCCAAGTTCTTCTGAAATTTATCCTGAAAACTTTCAAACTTATGTTACAGTTGAAAAAATTTCCCAAATTCTCGAGGGTACTTTTCGTCCCGCACATTTTAAGGGGGTAACAACAATTGTTAATATCCTTTTTAATTGTGTTAAGCCGGATATTGTTTTTTTTGGACAAAAAGACGCTCAACAAGCGGCAATTATCAAACAAATGATAGCAGATTTGAAAATGGATATAGAAATTTCAATAGAGCCAATTGTAAGAGAGCAAGATGGATTGGCTATGAGTTCACGAAATATTTACCTTAATGAAAAGGAAAGGAGAGATGCTTTAGTACTTTATAATTCGTTGTGTCTTGCTGAAAAACTGATTAACAGTGGTGAAAGAAATAAAGAACGCATAGTTACAGAGATGCAACTAATTATTAATTCTGTTGAATCGTCTAAAATCGATTATATTGAAATTGTTGAACAGACTACTTTTTCTATTTCTAATACACTTGAACGGGGTAAAAGTTATTATGTATTAGTTGCTTGTTGGATAGGAACTACAAGATTAATTGATAATATCCTAGTTACCATTTAAGTCATTTCTTAAATTTCTCAGTCATTTTTTTTACTATCTCAAGTGCATAATCAACTTCATCAAGGGTATTTTCTAATCCAAACGAAAACCTTATTGTTCCATTTGCATCTTCTAATGATTTACCGCTGCTTAAAATCACATGCGACGGTTTCAGTGTACCTGAAGTACAAGCAGAACCATTAGATGCTGCGATGCCATTTATATCAAGATACATTAACATTGCTTCAGAGTCGTTATTGTAAAACTCTGAACTAAAAGTAACACTTAAAATATAAGGGAAATTATTCTCGTCACCATTTATAATTAAACCATTTTTGTCTATTGTTCTTAGTCCCTCTATAAACCTTGTTCTTAATTTAGATACATACTCATAATTAGAATTCTGATGAGCATTGGAATTTTTCAAAATATTAATAGCCTCTCCTAATCCAATAATACCTGCAACATTTTCAGTGCCGCCTCTCCTATTGCGCTCTTGACTTCCGCCATAGATTAATGGTGAGATTGGAGTCCCTGACCTTACATAAGCAAAACCTATTCCTTTAGGACCGTTGATTTTATGCGCCGATGCTGTAAGTGCATCTATTAAAAGTTCATTTACATCTATTTTTACTTTTCCAAAACTTTGGACAGCATCAGTGTGAAAATATAAATTATTTTTTTTGATGGTTGATGCAAGAGTTTTAATATCATTAATTGAACCAGTCTCATTATTAATATGAATTATGCTAACCAACGATGTTTCATTGGTTACTAATTGTTGAACAGTTTGCAAGTCAACTTTAATAGTTTTATTCACATCTAAAAATTTTACTGAAAAGCCTAATTTTTCTAATTGAAGAAGTGAATCTAATACACTATGATGTTCAGCTTTTGTTGTTATTATTTCTTTTAACCCAGTTTCAATATAATTAGCATTAGCGATGCCAAATACAACAAAATTATTAGCCTCCGTTCCACCACTTGTGAAGTAAATTTCCGAAGGTTTGGCATTAATAAATTCAGCTACTGTTTCTCTAACTTTTTCTATCGCAACTCTGACTTTTCTTCCAAAAGAATGAATCGAAGAAGGATTACCAAAATCCTCCTTAAGAAATTGTACCATTTTTTCTAACACTTTTGGGTGTAATGGGGTTGTAGCAGCGTTATCAAAATAAATTTTTTTCATTTGAGATTCCTTTCATACACAGACTTAATGCCCCTTAGTACTAAGTCTTTAACAAAATAAACTTCAAAAGAGATTACTTTTTTAAAATAAGCTGAATTTCCTCCTGTTAGAAATATATAAATTTTTTTTACGCCTTTTTCCCTTTTAAGAAAATCATTAATGCGCGCCGCAGCTCCAATTGTAGAATTAACTATACCACTTGCAATTGCCGAAGGAGTAGATTTTCCTATTACACTGTTGTAGCTTTTCAAACTTACATTTGGCAATTGCTCAGTATTTTTATTTAATAAGTTCGACATCATAACAACCCCAGGCAAAATAACTCCACCCGAAAAGATATTTGGCGGCAGTATAACGTTGATTGTAGTAGCTGTTCCCAAATCAATAGTAATAATTGATTCATTTTTTTTTAGAGCATTTGATTGAAATTTTTCGCAATAAATTTCGAATGCACCCTCAGCACCGCAAATTCTATCAGTACCTAACGTTTCAGGTGTTTCGTAATCAAGCTGAAGATTAAACTTAGCATTTGAATTGATAACAAAAGGTGTAATATTAAAATTTTTTTTAAAGAAGTTTTCTAAAAATTTAGTAGCATGTGGTACAACAGAAGAAATTGCAACTGCATCGAATTTGACATCGGTTAAAAATGACATTGTCAAATTTTCTGTACGTTCAGAAAAAAACTTTGTCAATTTATTTTTGTTAAATAAACCTATCTTAACAAAATTATTTCCAATATCGCAGGCAAGAAGTTTCATCTTAAGCTCACATCTCCAAAATGAATTGTTTCAATTTTATCTCCAGTTTTTAGTATTAAAAACCCATTTTGGTCAATATCTTCAAAGATACCGTACTTACTTTCTTTTCCATCTGTTATTTTTACTTTTTCTCCTATCATGTTACATTTCATTTTCCAGTCGTTAAGAATCTTTTCCGGTTCATATTTTATGTTTGCAATTAGCGCTTCATAATTATTAAGGATTTCGCTTAATAGACGTTCTCTGCTAACAATTTCTTTGAACTCTTTGCGAATTGAAGTAGGAGGTATGTCAAACTTCCCCGGAAAATTTGTCTGATTAACATTTACACCAATTCCAATTACCAATTTTTCTATTTTATTTCCTTTAGAAGTAGACTCTAAGAGAATTCCAGCGACTTTTTTCCTATTTATCAATACATCATTAGGCCACTTTAACTCTACTTTTAATTGATAAAGATTTTCAATTGAATGGCTTACTGCAAGTGATGCTGCAAGATTGAACAAATTAATTTTTTTGCCGTGCGTAAAATCTTTTAACAAAATAGAGAATGTCAAATTTTGACCGTTATTACTTACCCATGTACGTTCTCGTCTGCCTTTTCCACTTGATTGATATTCTGCTAAGACTACCGTACCATTTTGATTAAATTCATTGCTTTCCAGCAAAAGTTTGTTTGTGGAATCAACTTCATCGCAGTAAATAAAATTTCGGCCTATAAATTCTGTATCAAGCTTAATATCAAATTCTTCAATATTAAAAAAATTTAATTCATTCTTCATAGCAATATGTTCCTTTTTGACAAAATTATTGACAATAAAACAACTTAGTGTATTAATGCACGAGTTTTAAGTCAATTTTGCTTACAAAGGTAGTTTGTCATAAATCATTGTAACTTCCTTATCTATAATAACTTAGCAATTTTTCGTAAATGGCATTACAATTGTACTTAATGTAATGTTTTTTTTATGAGGGAAATATGACAAATACATTCTTCGAACTACACAATGATATAAGAAATAATTTCCAGCGTTACTTAAATAATTGCTCCAGGAAATTTCCTTTCCATTTTTTTGAGCAAAATTTTTTTCCTAATGCAGATATAATAAACGAATATGGCAATATAAAGATATTTTTAGAAGTTCCTGGAGTTAAAAAAGAAAATATTAAAATCACATTGCAAGATAATATTTTAACTGTAGAAGGTGAAAAGAAAAATGAAGCTGATTTAATCGAGAGCGCTGAATATTTGCTGAAAGAGAGATATTTCGGTAAGTTTAAGCGAGACTTCATCTTACCTGAAAATTTGGATTACAATAATATTAAGGCGAAAATTAACGATGGTATACTCGAAATTTTTATCTCTGGATTAGATAGCACGAAACATGAAAACAAAACAATAAAAATTAACTAATTACTTTTAACATTAAAAGGAGTGATAATAATGGGAAAAATAATAGGCATTGACTTAGGAACAACTAACTCATGCGTTGCTGTAATGGAGGGCAATGAACCAGTTGTAATTCCTAACTCTGAAGGCGGCAGAACTACTCCATCGATAGTTGCTTTTACGAAGACAGGGGAAAGATTAGTAGGACAACCTGCTAAACGGCAAGCAGTGACAAATCCTAAAAATACAATCTTTTCTATAAAACGTTTTATGGGAAGAAGAATTGAAGAAGTTAGCCGAGAAATTAAAGAAGTGCCCTACCAGGTAGTTGCCGGTGAAAATGGTTCAGCTAGAGTTAAAATAGAAGATAGATTGTATTCTCCGCCTGAAATTTCAGCAATGATTTTGCAGAAAATGAAAAAAACCGCTGAAGATTACTTGGGACAAGAAGTAACCGAAGCAGTAATTACAGTACCAGCATATTTTAACGACTCGCAAAGGCAAGCAACAAAAGATGCTGGTGAAATAGCAGGCTTGCATGTGAGAAGAATAATCAATGAACCAACAGCAGCGGCATTAGCATATGGATTGGATAAAAAGCATAAAGACCAAATAGTAGCCGTTTATGATTTAGGTGGCGGTACTTTTGATATTTCTATACTTCAAATTGGAGAAGGTGTTTTTGAAGTAAAATCAACTAATGGTGACACACATCTTGGTGGCGACGATTTTGATCAACGACTTATAGATTATTTAGCTGAAGAATTTAAAAAACAAGAAGGAATAGATTTGCGGAAAGACCCTATGGCGCTTCAAAGATTAAAAGAAGCAGCTGAAAAAGCTAAGATTGAGTTGTCTTCTTCTGTTCAAACAGATGTTAACCTTCCTTTTATAACTGCTACTCAAGATGGACCAAAGCACTTAAATATTACTATAACTCGTGCTAAATTTGAACAGCTTGTAGATGATTTAATTCAAAGGACTGTTGAACCGTGTGAAAAGGCTATGAAAGATGCCGGTGTAACCCCATCACAAATCGATGAAGTAATACTTGTCGGTGGTTCAACTAGGGTTCCAAAAGTACAAGAATTAGTAAAGAAATTATTTGGTAAAGAGCCTCATAAAGGAGTTAATCCGGATGAAGTTGTAGCTGTTGGTGCTGCAATTCAAGGCGGTGTTTTAGCAGGTGATGTGAAAGATGTTCTTTTACTCGATGTAACACCTCTTTCTCTTGGAATTGAAACCTTAGGCGGTGTAATGACTGTGCTAATTCCTGCTAATACAACAATTCCTACTAAAAAAAGTGAAGTTTTTTCAACTGCTTCTGATAATCAACCCTCAGTTGAAATTCATGTTTTGCAAGGTGAACGACCAATGGCTGCCGATAACAGAACGTTAGGCAGATTCCATTTGGACGGCATTCCGCCGGCTCCAAGAGGCGTTCCTCAAATTGAAGTTACTTTTGATATTGATGCTAACGGTATTTTGCATGTCTCAGCTAAAGATAAAGCTACAGGTAAAGAGCAAAGTATTAGAATTACTTCTTCAAGCGGATTATCAAAAGAAGAAATTGAAAAAATGAAACAAGAAGCTAAAGAACACGCTGCAGAGGATAAGAAAAAGAAAGAGGCAGTCGAAATTAAAAACAATGCTGATAACCTTGTATTCCAAACTAAAAAACAAATACAGGAAATGGGCGATAAAATGCCGGCTGATGCGAAAAGCAGACTTGAAACCGAAATTGCAAAAGTTGAAGATGCGCTGAAAACAAATGATACGGATAGAATAAAATCCGCTACTGATGGATTAACTAAAGTATGGAATGAAATAGCTCAAAATCTTTATCAGCAAGCTGGCTCTTCTGCTCAACAAGCATCTGGCCCAAACGGACCTCAAGCGCAGCAGAAATCATCTGCAAAAGATGAAAAGGATGTTCAGGATGCTTCTTATGAAGTTGTTGATGATGATAAAAAATAATTTGCTCATATTTATGGAGCTGTTTAATAAGTAATGCTTTTAGGAAATTTATATAGAAAATATCTCTTGGAGCAGGTTACTGCAGAATTGAATGGTGATAAAATACTTTTTAAACAGCTCTTTTTTAAAATTTATCTCAATTAAATGCTCAACGTAAAATTCAGGCAGCTTGATGTAAATTTATTAACGATTAATTTAAGAGGAGTAATAAAATGACAGAAACAACTGAAACTAAAAAATTAACTTGGGAAGAGGCGTTAGAGTATGAACCCTGGGTAGCTCCATTGATTGATATATATGAAACAGATGAAAATTTTTATTTGATTGCTCAAATGCCAGGCGTTACTAAAGATAATATTAAAATTAAATTGGAAAATGGTCATTTGGTAATTATGGGAAGGATAGATTATGACAGCCATGTTAATAGAAAATATGTGTTAAAAGAAATTGAGTCTGGGAATTTTTACCGAAAATTTAAAATTTCTGATAATATTAATACTGATAAAATTGATGCAAAGCTTGAAAATGGCTTGCTTGAGGTAACCCTCCCAAAACAGGAAAAAATAAGACCAAGAAGAATTGACATAAAATAAATATTGTCTGTCCTTAAAATTTAGGCTGTCTATTAGCTAAAAATAAAGTTATTATTTTTAACTTTTAGGCAGCCTTTTATATTACTATCCGATTGCTGATTTACCAATTAAATTTTTTCTGATGAAAAATTTATGTTGATTGAATAACTGAACACATTTCTTTAATTTCGGCGTGTGAAAACAGCTGCATCAATATTTTTACTAATTATTCTAACTACTCTGTTTTACTTACAAGAGAATGGCATTTCTTTTCTAACTCAACACCAAAAACCAATTGGCAATTATTATAAGGGCTTATTAAAAAATGAGTTAAAAAACTACACTAAGACTGCCGATTATGATATAAAGGTCAATTTTAATCCGAGTACTAAAATTATTGATGTAAATGAAAAAATAACGTGGATAAATCGTTCTTCTTTGCCTGTGAGTGAACTTCAATTTCACTTCTACGCTAATGCTTATAAAAGTAAGAGAACATTGTTTGCTTCGGGTTGGAATATTCAGCCAGAAAATGAGACTCATATTGATTTAAGAAATTTTATGATTAATGAGAAAAAAGCAAAATTGTTTTACTTTCAACCGGAAATTTATAATCCATACGATAGCACCGTAGCAAAATCTATTTTAAGCAAACCAATCTATCCGGGCGATTCAGTAAATATTTATTTCAATTATTCTATGAAAATTCCTAAATCTATTAAAAGGCTGGGTTACGCAAGTGGCAGAAATTTTTATTTTATTTCACAGTGGTATCCTAAATTAGGTGTTTTTGAAGATGGTAAGTGGGTTTGCAGTCAATACCACCCATATACAAATTTTTATTCTGATTTTGCAGATTATAATGTGAGCATTACAGTACCTAAAAATTTCGTAGTTGGAGCTACAGGTAATTTATCTTATAGTAATGAGACTGATAATAAAATTACTTATGTTTATCAACAAGCTGCAGTTCATGATTTTGCATGGTTTACCACAGATAATATTCTCTATCGTGATCAAATCTATAGAAGAAACGACAGAAGTGAAATTTTAATTAAAGCCTTTGTCCAGCCCGAAAGAGAAAAATATTTTGATAGATATTTTAAGGTTATTAAAAATTGTTTAAGATACTTTGAAGATAACATAGGTGTTTATCCCTACGAAAATATAACTATAGTAGATGTGCCCCGCACATGCGCAGCCGGAGGAATGGAATATCCAACTTTATTTACTACAAGTGCTGAATTGTTCTCACCTGTAGAAACTCATCAGCCTGAATATGTAACAGCTCATGAATTTTCTCATCAGTTTTTTTATGGATTATTAGCTAATAACGAGGTATATGAAGCGTGGCTTGATGAAGGCTTTGCTACCTATATTTCCACAAAAATAGTTTATAATTATTATGGTGATGAGTTAGCTTTTTTTAAGATTGCTTCTTTTATACCTGTCTTTGGCCTAAATTTACTTTCATACAAAGGGATACCAATTATCTATACTCTTGCTAAAATTCCTAAACAAGAATCATCTGAACAATTAAAAGGTTATTATACAAACATTGCAATTGGAACCATCTCAGAAAAATCTTATCTGTTGCCGACTAAATTATCTTATGTGGTTAATTCTTACCTTAAACCCTCATTAGTATTAGAATCTCTAGAAAGATACTTAGGCCATAAAAAAATGATGCACATACTGAAAAAGTATTTTGACAAATACAAATTCAAGCATCCTAAAGCTGAAGATTTTATAAACGTTGTACAAGAAAATTCTGATGAAAATATGGATTGGTTTTTTAATGAGTTTTATAAAAGTGCAAATACATACGATTATTTAGTCTCAAATTTATCTTATCTTGGTAAAAATTTTTATGCTGTGTTTGTCCAGAAAAAAGGGAACGGATTCTTTAAAAACGAAGTCGCTTTAATTACAGATAAAGACACCTTATATCAAAAGTGGGATAAAGACGAAAATTATCACGTATTTATTTTTTACACCAAGAATAAAGTTAAAGCCGCAGTCATCGACCCTGAAAGGAAAAATTTGTTAGATGTTAACTTTGCCAACAATTCTTATACTATAGAACCAAATTATTCAGCTTCGCTGTCAATAACTATTCGTTGGTTCTTTTGGATACAGAATGCTTTAATGATTATAGGCAGTATTGGATAATTATGAAAAGTATATTTGTTAAAAGCATAAGAGCGGTTATTTACAATAGTAAGTTTATTCTTCTTTTTTGGGCTTTTAATGCATTGATGGCTTTGGTTTTGTCCGTGCCAATTTTTTATATCTTAACTGATAATTTAAGTCGTTCACTTATAAATGATAAATTAATGAGTGGATTTGATTACACGTGGTATATACAATTTCAAAATTTATACAAACTTCACATAGAACAAATGCCATTAAGTATTGCTTTTGTTGTTGGAATTTATACTTTAGTTCAGACTTTCTTTTTAGGCGGTCTAATTTCCATATTTAATTTACCTCAAAAAAATCTTTATGTAGATTTTTTTTACGGTGGCGTAAAATACTTTTATCGTTTTACAAAAGTACTTTTGGTAACGCTAATTTTTTATACCTTTGTTTTTCTTATTATTGATTGGCTTGGAAATTTAATTTCAACGATTTTTGCAGATTCTGAAAATGAGTTATTCGAATTTGTCTTAAGACTGCTTACGTATTTATTGCTAATTTTTTTCATTGGAATTATAACAATTATTTCAGACTATTCTAAAGTTTCGTTAGCTATAAACGACAAAAAAGAAGCAATAAAGGGAATTTTTACAGCAATTAAGTTCATAAAAAATAACTTTAATATAGCTTTTATATTTTTTTTAATAGTTGCCATTTTAGGTGCTACAGGTGCAGTATTATACAATTTTATTGAAAAAGAAATACCAAGAACGCCTGGATATTTTCTTATTCTTTCTTTTGTTCTTCAGCAAATGTTGATTATTTTTCGCCTCTATATTAGAATGTTGTTTGCTTCAACAGAAGTAAGTTTATATAAAGATTTAAGCGCAGAACAATTACACGTAGAATTAAAAGGAGAATTTAATTAATGGCAATAATTCCAATAACAGTATATGGTGACAAAATTCTAAGGCAAAAAACAAAAAAAATTAATCAAATAGATGATGAAATTATTGTTAAAATAAAAGATATGTTTGAAACTATGCATAATGCTCACGGCATAGGTTTAGCTGCTAATCAAGTTGGTTTTAATGAATCAATTTTTGTGGTAGATTTAAGTCAAGTTGAGGGTTATGAAAAAATTAAACCTGTTGTAATGATTAATCCAGAAATAATAGAAGAATCACCCGAAAAAGTTGTAATGGAAGAAGGATGTTTAAGTTTACCGCTCTTAAAAGCAGAAGTTGAAAGGTCGCAAATAATAAAAGTAAAGTTTATTGATACAGATGAGAATGAACAAACTTTAGAAGCAGATGAACTGTTTGCTAGAGTAATTCTGCATGAATACGATCACCTTCAAGGCAAAATGATTCCCGACAGAGTAACACCTGATGTAAAGAAAAAATTGCAAGCCGAACTTAAAAAAATTATGAATAGAGAAATTAAAATTGATTACCCCATTACTCAAAAATGAACCCCTTATTTTATAAGCTGCGGAGAACAAATGAAAGTTGTTTTTATGGGCACACCTGAATTTGCCGTAGCATCCTTAAAAAAAATTTACCAAAGTCAACATGAAATCCTGGCGGTAGTTACTACTCCAGACAAACAAAGGGGACGGGGTAGAGTTGTTAGTTTTACTGCAGTTAAAGACTTTGCCGTTAGATATAATCTAAGATTATTACAACCTGATGAACTGAAAGAGAAAAAATTTATTGAGGAATTAAAAAAACTTGATTCTGATCTTTTTGTAGTGGTTGCTTTTAGAATTTTGCCTAAGGAAGTATACACTATTCCAAAATTTGGCACAATAAACTTACATGCTTCATTATTACCTAAATATCGTGGGGCTGCACCAATTCAATGGGCGTTGATAAATGGCGAAAAAGAAACTGGTGTTACTACTTTTTTTATTGAAGAAAAGGTCGATACTGGCAATATTATCCTTCAAGAAAAAATTCCAATTGACGATGAAGATAACTATGGAACTTTGCACGATAAATTAATGAATTTAGGGGCGGACGTTGTTATTAAAACGATTGATAAATTATCTTCTAAAGACTATAAGCTATTTAAGCAAGATAATTCATTAGCAAGCACCGCACCAAAGATTACCAAGGAAATTTGCAAAATTAATTGGGATAAATCGGCTGTCGAAATTCATAACCTCGTGCGTGCACTGTCGCCTTACCCCGGCGCCTTTTTTGTCCATCAAAATAAACAGTATAAAATATTTAAGACAAGAATAATTGCCGACAGTGAGGAATTTGCAAATGCTTTTAAAGACTCACGATTTTTAATTCATAACACTCAACTTTTTGCTAAGACTGGTAAAGGAATTTTGCAGATTCTTGAAATCCAACTCGAGGGTCGTAAAAGAATGTTAACTGAAGAATTTTTACGCGGTTATAAATTATAATATGTAAAATTTTCACGTGAGCTGTTAAAATGAGAAATATGAAATTGAACAGTATACTTGAAGCTATAGGCAGAACACCTATTGTTAAATTGGGTAATATATCAAAGAACTTTAAAGCTACCATCTGGGCTAAACTTGAATTTATGAACCCAGGTGGTAGCATGAAAGATAGAATAGCTAAGTATATGATTGAAAAAGCTGAAAAAGAAGGTAAAATAAAACCAGGCGATACAATTCTTGAAAACTCTTCTGGAAACACCGCAATGGGACTGGCGATTGTCTGTAGGCAAAAAGGATACAAATTGAAAATTGTAATTCGCAATACTACAAGCAAAGAAAAAATTAAGATGCTCGAAGTACTTGGAGTGGATGTTATTCAAGTCGACGGTACGTTACCGCCTGAACACCCTGAATCTTACAACAATTTTGCACTTAATTATGCGAAAAATAATCCCAATGTTTATTATATCGACCAACATAATAATTTGGATAATAACGAAAGCCATTATTTAACTACTGGTCCAGAAATTTGGGAACAAATGGAAGGGAATATAGATTACTTTGTAGCCGGCGTTGGAACTGGCGGTACATTATTTGGAGCTGGGAAATACCTGAAAGAGAGGAATCCAAACATTAAGTTAATTGGCATTGATCCAATTGGTTCCATTTTTTACGACTGGTACAAGTATAAAAAAATGATAAAGCCATCACGTTATTTAATTGAGGGTATTGGAGATGAATTCCTAATTAAAACTGCACAACTTGAAATGATGGATGATATGCTAAAAATCTCAGATAAAAAGGCAATTGGATGGACTAAAAAGCTTGCATTCGAAGAAGGGATTATAGCTGGTGGTTCAAGCGGCGCAAATGTGTGGGGGGCAGTGCAAATCGCAGAAAAAATTAATAGAGAAGCTAATATTGTAACTGTTATTTGCGATACTGGCTACAAGTATTTTAGTACAATTTATAACGATAATTGGCTTGAAAAAAATAATTTGTTGTAAAAAAATATTGCTATTCGTTAAAAATTATTTTGATGCCGCAAAAATTTAACTTACTAAATCAAGTGTAAATCAAGAGATTTAACCCACATATACTTGTAATAAAATAACTTGATGAACTTTTGCATTTGACTTTTCTATTTAACTCTAATCTTAACTAATGTTTATGGTCTTCCTTTTCATCTGAAAATTTTATGCTGTCATATTCTTTAACTGAAATACGATTTAATTTTTTTACTGCAGCTACGATTGCCCAAATTTTGTCATCAGAATGTGTTTTCCCCCAAGCTGGCATTCCTGTCATTTTAATACCGTTTTTTGTTACCCAGAAAATTTCTTCAGGGGGAATAACACTTCCAAGTTTAACTAGATTGGGTGCCGGAGGATTTAAACCGACGGAAATTTCGGTTTCTGATTTGGCAGGAGAACCATGACAATCTTCACACATTTCTTTATAGTGAGCAAGTCCCTGCTTTATAAGTGAGGGATTTTCAAGATTTGGTGCTGTTATGTTTTTTATTCTCGATTCAATAGAACTTTCTCTAATTGTTCTAAGAACCCACTTTGTTAATTTATTTTCGGCGGAATTAGCACTTACATCATAACTGCCACTGTATATATAAACTATGCCTGCTATAACAATTGCAGCTAATGTAAATACAATAGTGAAAAATATTTTCATATATTATCTCCGATTATTACTGTACTAAACTAACAAATTGCTAATTAACCCCAAAATGTTAATTAGTAATGTTTTTTTATCGAATGTAGATATAAAAGGTATTGCTTGCGATCTTTTGTTTTCGGTAATAACCCCATTAGTAGCGTAAGAATTAATTAGAATTCGCCACTTTGTCCTTGATTGTAAAATTATTTATGAATTCAAAATTAATTTTGATTCAACGAGTTAATAGAAATAATAAGATTTATTAGCTAATTTTACATTAGTATCATTTACATTTATTAGTTAAAGAATTGAGGATAAATGTGGAGTATAAAAACACAATTCTTGATTTAATAGGTAATACACCGTTAATTAAAATTAATAAGATAAATAAAGGGTTAAAACCACAAATTTTTGCAAAACTTGAATCGGCAAACCCTGGTGGTAGCGTTAAAGATAGAATTGGTTACAGCATGGTAATTGACGCTGAAAAGAAGGGAATGCTTAAGCCAGGCGGTATTATAATTGAAGCAACCAGCGGTAATACTGGGATAGGTTTAGCCCTTACTGCTGCTGTAAAAGGTTACAAATGTCTATTCGTTTGCACAGATAAAGTTAGTACAGAAAAAATAAACTACCTAAAAGCATTGGGTGCAGATGTAATAGTAGTGCCTAACACTTACGAGCCAGACCATCCAGAGTATTATGTAAATGTTGCAAGAAGAATTCATCAAGAAACACCAAACTCAATTTTCGCTTATCAGTATGGAAACCCTTCTAATCCTGAAATGCACTATAGGACAACCGGGCCAGAAATATGGCGGCAGACCGACGGAAAAATAACTCATTTCGTTTCAAGCATTGGTACAGGTGGCACAATTAGTGGCACAGGAAGATTTTTAAAGGAGAAAAATCCTAATATCCAAGTTATTGGTGCAGACCCCTTAGGCTCTATTTTTAAACATTACAAAGAAACAGGTGAGATTATTAAAGGCACACCTTATTTGGTTGAAGGAATAGGTCAAGACTGCTTACCTGCAAATGTTCATTTTCAATATATTGATAAGATAATTAATATTAGCGATAAGGATTCTTTTGCAGCTGCAAGACGATTAACAAAAGAAGAAGGAATTTTTTGCGGCGGCAGTACAGGTACTATTGTTCAAGTAGTTCTAAAAATTGCAGAAGATTTAAGTGAAGATGACTTAATAGTTTTCATGGTTTGTGATACAGGTGAAAGATATCTTTCAAAAGTTCATAACGAAGAATGGCTTCGCATGAATAGAATGTTGGATACAGAAGTAAAAATTCTTCGAGATATTTCATATAATAAAAAGAGCAAAGGAATTGAGGATTTAGTTTATGTTCACGATGATACACCTATTAAAGAAGCATTAAAAATAATGAATAGTAAAGGATTTACTTATTTACCAGTGCTGAACGAGATACTAAAGCCAGTTGGCAGCTTAAGAGAGGGGAGAATCCTTACTCGAATACTTGATGATAAAAAAATGCTTGATGAACCAGTAAAAGAAATAATGGAAGAGAGCTTTTTAGTCCTCGATGCAAAATCTAGCATTAACGAGGTTCGCCGAGCACTGAAAGATTCACCTGCTATTCTTGTAAGTGATTTCGGAAGAATTATCGATATTATTACTAGATATGACTTGATAGATTTCGAATGAATTTTTATAAAATTAATGCTTACTTTAACAAAAGAGGTAAATAAATGGGTTTTTCAACAGATGCAATTCATGCGGGACAAACTCCAGACCTAACAACTGGAGCAGTTATAACTCCTATTTATCAAACGTCAACTTATGCCCAAGAAGAATTGGGTGTAAATAAGGGATATGAATATGGCAGAACGCATAATTTTACTCGCCAAGCACTTGAAAAAAATATAGCAACTTTAGAAAAAGGTAACTTTGGCATAGCCTTTTCATCCGGTTTAGCCGCAATTCAATCAGTACTTTTTCTTCTTAAACCAGGTAGCCATGTTATTGTTACAGAAAATATTTACGGTGGTACATTCCGTTTAATGGATTCAATTTTTAAAGATTATGGGATAGAGTTTACTTGGGTTGATACTTCAGACATTAGAAAGGTAAAGAAAGCTGTTAAACTAAACACAAAAATGGTATATATTGAAACTCCAACAAATCCTTTATTGAGACTAACAGACTTACGAGGCGTAGCTTACATCTGCAAAAAACATAAATTAATTAGTGTGGTAGATAATACCTTTATGACTCCTTACTTTCAACAACCATTAAAATTTGGTATTGATGTTGTTCTTCACAGTACCACAAAATACCTAAATGGCCATAGCGATGTTATAGGCGGCATTGTAATAACTAACAATTCAGAAATACATGAACGACTTCGTTATTTGCAAAATGCTGTTGGGGCTGTACCATCACCTTTTGATTGTTGGCTTACTTTAAGGGCAACTAAAACATTATCGGTGAGAATGAAACAGCATAATGAAAATGCCATAAAAATTGCTAAATACCTTTCAAAAAATCCAAAAGTTAAAAAAGTATTTTATCCTGGACTTCCAAATCATCCTCATTATAAGCTTGCTAAAAGACAAATGTCTGGTTTTGGCGGAATGTTAACAGCCGATTTTGGAAGTATAAATCTTGTTAAAAAGATTCTTAAAAGTGTTAAAATTTTTACACTTGCTGAAAGCTTAGGTGGTGTAGAAAGTTTAATTTCTCATCCAGCTTCAATGACTCACGCCTCAGTTCCCAAAAACCTGAGAGAAAAAATGGGTATTACCGACGGACTGATTAGGTTTTCAGTTGGAATTGAAGATGTGGAGGATCTTATTGCAGATATTACACAAGCAATTGGTAAATAGACATCATCTCCTCTATAATTAGAATTCAGAAAAACAAATGATTAATTTTCTGTAGTAAATTTTAGAGGAGGCACTATTATGAATAATAGCAAAGTTAGAAACGGTAAAATGCAAGTCGATGAGACAAAATATTCAATGGAAACACATATCATTTATGGCAAAAGTGTATCTGATAAGTGGGATTACTCTCATCATGTAACTGCACCAATTTCTTCCTCAACTACTTTTCGTTTAGATTCTGTTGAAAGAGGTGCTCAAGGATTTTTGCAATTTGCTCATACTGAAGAGTTTGGTGAGCATGCGCCAATTTTTATATACGACAGACTTGGCGAGCCAAATAAAGATATGCTTGAAGAAAATTTAGCCTACGTTGAAAAAGGTGAAATGGCTGTGAGTTTTTCTTCTGGGATGGCTGCTATTTCAGGTGTACTTGGAATTCTAACTTCCTCAGGCGACGAAATAATATCTCACAACACACTTTATGGCTGTACAATTTCTTTACTTCAAAACTGGTATCCAAGATACAATATTAAGTGGAAACCTATCGATCTTACATTGCCTGAAAATATTTACGATAAAATCACTGACAAAACAAAAGTTATTTACTTCGAAACTCCGTCTAATCCAAATTTAGATATTATTGATATTTCAGCTATTAGAAAAATTGTTGATGAGATTAATAAGAACAGAGAAGAGAAAAATAAAATTTACATAGTTATAGACAACACTTTTGCTACCCCATTCTGCCAGCGCCCTATTGAGCATGGCGCAGATTTTGTAGTTCATTCTTTAACTAAAGGAATTGGCGGCTTTGGAACAGATATGGGTGGCATTGTGATTGGTAAAAAGAAATTTCAAGATATTCTTCATTTGATTAGAAAAGACTTTGGGGGCGTTTTAAGTCCCAAAAATGCATGGTCTATTATGACTTATGGTCTGCCGACCTTAGCATTGCGCCAGAAACAGCAAATCAAAACTGCTATGCGTGTGGCAGAATTTCTAAATGCTCACCCAAAAATCGAATTTGTTAATTATCCTGGTCTACCTAATTTCAAAGGTTATGAAATTGCCAAAAGACAAATGGTTGATTTCAACGGAAATTTTGCACCAGGTAGCATGATTTATTTTGTAATTAAAGGAAATTCTCCTTCCGAAAGCAAAGATAACGGCAGAAAATTTATGGATTACGTTGCTGATTACGCTTATACTATGACACTTGCAGTTAGCCTAGGACATACAAGAACTCTGGTTGAGCACCCTGCATCCATGACACACTCAGTTGTACCTCCAGATGAACTTGCTAATAGAGGAATTGATGCAGGGGGTATCCGAATTGCAATCGGACTCGAAAATCCAGACGACATTTTGCTCGATCTCGATGATGCATTAAAAATAATTTGAAAACTATTGAAGAAGTTTATTATGAATGAACTGAAGCAACCTCAAGCAAAAAGATAAGATGATGAACTTTTTGCAACAGCTTATGAAAGCAAATGCTTCAATGATTGTAGGGGGCTGTCTAAAAAGTAAAATTTTTTAGAAAATAGAACACTGACAGCACAGACCTGCCTGAGCAGTCAGGTTTTAACGGATGCTTCGCTAACTCAGCACAGGTTTTCACAGCTTGCCTGCTGAACGAATTCATTCGGCAAGCAGGATTATTTAATCGAAAAATTACTTTCAACAAGATGGTGAATTCTCATTAGTCAGCTCCAATTATTCTTTGAAGAAAGGAAAATTAAGGATAAGGTAATAAGGTTAATTTTCATTTTTGTTAGGTGATGTTACTAAGGTTATTTAAAATAAAATGAGAATTCACCACATTGTGAAATGGTGGATTCCCACACTTCGTGGTAAGGTTTTGTTTATGGTATAATTGAGTCAAAAGCTCATCAATCTCTGACTGAAAGTATTATTACTCTATTGAAAGCTTATAAGCTTGTTTATGAGTCAAATAAAATCATTTCAACTGTAGGATTCAAGGGTTCTTCGCCCATTACGTTCTCCGTGAATTCTCTGTGGTTCTCCGTGTAATTAATGAGGAGAAAGCCGATGTCTCAACCAATCATGTTTTACCGTCATTGCGAACGAACGAAGTGAGTGAAGCAATCTCAAACAAAAAAGTTCAACTATTTTTCTTTTGTTAGAGGTTGCTTCGGGCTATCGCCCTCGCAAAGACGGTTTTATTTGTTTTGTTAGAGGTTGCTTCGTTCGCCTTGCTGAAGAGTGAAATGAGCTCCCTCGCAGCGACGGTGTTTTTTTTTGTCATTGCGAATCCCGACGAAGTACGTCGGGATGAAGCAATCTCAAACAAAAAAGTAAGATGATGGATCCTTTGCATTATGAGATACTTTCTTGCCGTTGCCAAGTTGCAATGACGATTAAAATAGTTTCTTTATATTAACTAAATCAACTGACACAAAGTTTGTCATACTAATTGGCAGATGTCATGAAAGCAAATGGTATCAGTAATTGCATATTGAATTTTTCAAAGGCGTTTAACTATTATACAAATAACTATTTACCGCAGAAGCAACACGTCGTCCCGCATTAATTGCTTTTACAACTAATGAAGCACCGAGAATCGAATCTCCTGTAGCAAAACAACCTGGTTGTGAACTCATGTATGTCTTATCTACTTTAATATTGCCTCTATTGTCCGTTTCAAGGTTAAGATCTTTAACGAACGTTGAGTGATCAACATGCACAAATCCCATTGCTAAAAGCACTAGATCAGCTTTGAGTTCTATTTCATCACCTGGAATTTCTTTAAAATTTCTTCTACCGTATTTATCAGGCTCTGTCCATTCAAGTTGTTTAAATCGAATTCCTTTGACTCTGTTATTTTCACCGACAAAAGAAGTTGCAGAGTATGCCCAAATTCTTTCGCAACCTTCTTCGTGTGATGAAGAGGTAAATAATATCTGAGGCCACATGGGCCACGGATTGTAAGGATTTCTTTTTTCGGGAGGTTTTGGTAGTATTTCAACTTGAGTGACCTTTTTAGCTCCTTGTCTTATTGCAGTACCTACACAATCTGAACCTGTGTCACCACCACCAATTACAACTACATTTTTATCTTTGGCATTAATAATTTTCTCTAAAGGTATTTGGTCTCCTGCATTAATTTTATTTTGCTGTGTAAGGAACTCCATTGCAAAATGAATTCCTTTTAAGTCTCTCCCTGGAATATTTAAGTCTCTTGGTATTGTAGAGCCTGCAGCAATTATTATTGCGTTAAAAGTTCTCTGCAGGTATCTCGTAGAAATATCAAATCCTACGTCTACTGAAGGTTCAAAAATTACCCCCTCGGCTTTCATCTGTTCAAGTCTTCTATCGATAATGTGTTTTTCCAATTTAAAATCTGGAATTCCATACCGAAGTAGTCCACCTATTCTGTCATTTTTTTCAAACACAACAATTTCGTGACCTGCTCGTGCCAGTTGCTGAGCAGCAGCTAATCCAGATGGTCCGGAGCCAATTATAGCAATTTTCTTCCCGCTTTTTTGTGAAGGCAATTCGGGTTTAATCCATCCTTCTTCCCAGCCTCGTTCAACTATTTGTAATTCAATGTGTTTTATTGTAACTGGGGAGTTGTTAATTGAAAGGGTGCATGCATGTTCGCATGGAGCAGGGCAAACTCGTCCAGTAAATTCCGGAAAATTTATTGTTGAATGAAGCAAATCGAGTGCTCTTTTCCATTGTTTTTTGTATACCATATCATTCCAGTCTGGAATTCTATTATTAACCGGACAGCCGTAAGAGTGGCAGTAAGGTATTGCGCAATCCATACACCTGGCTGCTTGTTCAACAATGATATTTTCCGGCAAAAGTGATTCAAATTCTTTAAAGTATTTAACCCTTTCTTTAATTGGTTGTTTAGATGGGTTTTTTCGTTCGTATTCAATGAATCCCGTTGTTTTAGCCATTGAAAACCTCCTCAGTAGCAGCAACTGTTTCTATATCAGCAATTTCGCTTTGTTTCATTCTTTCAAGAACTTTTCTATAGTCAATAGGAATAACTTTTACAAACATTGGTACACTCGATTCCCATTTGTCTAAGATTGTTTTTGCTAATTGACTTTGGGTGTAATAAAAATGTTTTTCAATCATTGAATGAAGGAAGAGCTTATCTTGTTTATCCCATACACTTTCAAGGTCGACCATGTCAAGATTACATTTTGTATCAAATAGCTGAGTTTGATCGTATACATACGCGATACCGCCGCTCATCCCAGCTGCGAAATTTTTTCCTGTTGAACCAATAACAATAACTATACCGCCAGTCATATACTCGCAGCCGTGGTCTCCTACGCCTTCAACTACAGCAGTAGCACCGCTATTTCTAACTGCAAATCTTTCTCCAGCCTTACCATTAATGTAAACTTCTCCCCCTGTCGCACCATACAAAACAACGTTCCCACAAATAACATTTTCGTGTGGTGAAAATTTAGATTTAGCTGGCGGTACTACAATTATTCTTCCTCCCGACATACCTTTACCGAGGTAATCATTTGTGTCTCCTTCTATTTTCATTGTAATTCCAGGCGCAAGGAAAGCCCCAAAACTTTGTCCGCCTGAACCTTTAAAATTTATTTTTATTGTATCATCTGGTAATCCTTTAGCACCATATCTTTTTACTATTTCGCCGCTTAATCTTGCTCCTACTGTTCTATGGATATTTCTGATAGGCAGATTTAATTCAATTTTCTTTTTTTGTTCAATAGCTGGTTTAACCATTTCAATTAGTTCGTTATCAAAAGTATCGACTGTAGTTGGTGCGTTAACACAGCAAATTGTATTTTTAGCAGCCATCGAATTGAACAGCGGAGAAAGGTCGAACTTGGAAGCTTTCCACAATTCTTTTGGCGGGTCGTATTCTAATACTTCAGTGTGACCAACCATCTCTTCCACAGTTCTAAAACCTAACTCAGCCATAATTTCCCTTAAATCTTGAGCAAGAAATTTAAAAAATGATTCAATATACTCGGGTTTGCCAGAGAAGCGTGCTCTAAGCAGCGGGTCCTGTGTAGCAACTCCTACTGAACATGTATTTAAGTGACATTTCCTTAGCATTACACAGCCGATTGTAATTAGTACAGAAGTAGCAAAGCCAAATTCTTCTGCACCAAGTAAAGCAGCAATGGCTACATCTCGACCGGTTTTCAATTGACCGTCAACTTGCACACGAATTTTATCTCTGAGTTTATTTTGGATTAATGTTTGATGCGTTTCTGCTAAACCAATTTCCCAAGGAATACCTGTGTGTTTAATAGATGTTAATGGAGAAGCACCAGTGCCTCCTTCGTATCCGGAAATTAAGACTAAATCTGCTTGAGCCTTAGCTACACCAGCTGCAACTGTTCCTACTCCGGATTCTGAGACAAGTTTAACTGAAACTTTTGCATTTGGGTTAATACACTTTAAATCATAAATTAATTGGGCAATATCTTCAATGGAATAAATATCATGGTGTGGTGGCGGGGAAATTAGGGTAACGCCTGGTGTAGTGTGCCTTACTCTTGCGATTTCTTCTGTTACTTTATGACCAGGCAGCTGCCCGCCTTCGCCAGGTTTAGCACCTTGGGCAATTTTTATTTGAAGTTCTTCTGCACTTAATAAATATTCTGGTGTTACTCCAAATCTACCTGATGCTACTTGTTTTACTTTTGACCTTGCTGTATCGCCATTAGCGTCGACTTTATTACGCGACATATCCTCACCGCCTTCGCCTGAATTACTCCGCGAGCTAAGTCGATTCATTGCAATTGCAATTGTTTCATGAGCTTCTTTGCTGATTGAACCAAACGACATGGCAGAAACGACAAATCTTTTTATTATACTTTCAACAGGTTCTACTTCATCAAGAGGTATTGGATTTTTTTTCTTGAATTTTAACATACTTCGTATTGTGGTAGGGCTGTCAGGACCCTCATTCACACTTTTCACATATTCTTTGAAAATCTCATAATCATTAGTTCTCGTAGCTAATTGTAATTTTGCAATTGTATCATGATTCCAAAAATGTTTTTCACCGTTTACCCTGATGGTATATTCTCCGCCTGCATCAAGTAAATTTCCGTCTGATGCAAAACCGTTCTGCGGATACCCGAAGTTATGTCTCATTATTGCTTCTCTTTGGATTTCTGACAGACCTATGCCGCCAAGTCGACTTATCGTGCCAGTAAAATATTTATCGACCATTGACTTATCTAATCCAACGGCTTCAAATGTTTGAGCGCCAAAGTAACCATGTAATGTTGAGATTCCAAGTCGGCTCATAGTTTTTAATAAGCCTTTTTTTACTGCTATTATGTATGAATCAACTGCTTCTTCGGCTTTAAGTTTTTGTTCTAGCAAATTATTTGTTGCGAGATTTTTTACTGTAAGTAATGCAAGATAGGGACAAATAGCATCTGCTCCGTAACTAATGAGCATTGCAAAATTCATAACTTCTCTAACTTCTCCGGAATCAATAATAATACTTGCCTTGTTTCTTAGTCCATTACGGATTAAATAATGGTGAAGTCCAGAAACAGCAAGCAATGAAGGAATTGGAACTTTCCATTGGTTAATGTTCCTATCGGATAATACAAGAATAGTAGCACCTTCATTTATATATTTTTTAGCAGTTTCAAATATTGAGGTAAGCGATTTTTCCAATGTATTTTCATCGCCATTTTTATCGAACAAAATATCAATGTACTTTATTTTAACATTTGGATGATTTGCTTTTTCAATTCTCAATAAGTCTTCGGGTGTAAGAATAGGATGAGATAATTTAAAGCCTCTAAAATTTTCGGGTGTTTCTTCCAATAGATTTCCCTCACCGCCTACGAAGCTTTCTAAGGACATAACTAACTCTTCGCGTAATGGGTCAATTGCTGGATTAGTAACCTGTGCAAATCGTTGTTTGAAGTAATAAAAAAGTAAGTTAGGCTTATTGGATAAAATGGCAAGTGGAGTATCGTTGCCCATAGAACCAACAGCCTCCTGGCTACGTGAAGCCATTGGGGTTAAGATTAACTTTAATTCCTCGTCTGTATAACCAAAAGCACGTTGCTTTTTTAATAAAATTTGCGGCTCTTCTTCTAAAACTGTAGATGGATTAAACAGTCCTCTTAATGTAATTATATTTTCTTTTATCCATCTTCTATATGGTTTTTGACGAGAAATTTTAGCTTTTATTTCTTTATCTGGTACTACTCTATTTTGTTTAAAATCTACAAGCAACATTTTACCTGGCGAGAGTCTGCTTCTTTTAATAATTTTTTCTTCGGGCAAATCTAAAACGCCAGTTTCAGATGCAAGTAAAACAATTCCGTCACTTGTAATAGTATAACGTGCAGGTCTTAAACCATTTCTATCAAGAATTCCACCTAAGTACCGCGAGTCACAAAAAACGATGGCAGCTGGACCGTCCCATGGTTCCATTATTGAAGACTGGTAATCGTAAAATGCCCTTTTATCCTCACTCATTTGAATTCTTGGGCCGTATGCTTCTGGTATCATCATCATCATGGCGTGAGGTAAAGAGCGGCCTGCAAGAACTAATAATTCTAATACATTATCAAAAATTGCAGAATCTGAACCATCTTCAACAATTACAGGCTTAATTTTTTCTATATCGTCACCGAACAATTCTGATTTTAAATTAAATTCGCGTGCTTTCATTCGATTAATGTTACCGCTAAGAGTATTTATTTCGCCATTGTGAGCAATAAATCTAAATGGCTGCGCAAGATTCCAAGTCGGCAATGTATTGGTACTGTATCTTTGATGAACTACACCAAAGCAGGAAGCAAAACGTTCATCGGAAAGATCAGGATAAAATGTAGTAAGTTGATTTGCAGTTAGTAAACCTTTGTAAACAATTCTGTTTGAGGATAAACTTGGTATGTAGAATTGAGTAGTGTCTTCTTTTATTGAAGTAATTTCTTTTTCTATGAGTCGGCGTATAACATATAATTTCCTTTCGAAAGCTTCTTGGTTTATGTTTGCTCGATGAATAAAAATCTGATAAATATTTGGTTCAGTTTTTTTTGCTAGTTCTCCTATAACCGAGTTGTTAACTGGTACCTTCCTCCATGCAAGGACATCACATCCTTCGTTGATAATATGCTTTTCAATAATATTTTTACACTTATTGGCGAGTATTTCCTCTTTTGGCATAAATATCATTCCTACTGCGTAGTCGCCAATTTGGGGAATCTCAATCCCTTGTGCTGACAATTCTGTTCTAAAAAAATTATCTGGTAATTGAACCATAACGCCGGCACCGTCGCCGGTAGATTTATCGCCGCCAAGTGCACCTCTATGTTCAAGATTTATAAGTACCGTAATTGAATCATCAATAACTTTATGAGTTGGGATTCCATCTAATTTAGCTATGAAACCCACTCCGCAGCCATCGTGCTCAAATCTTGGATCGTATAAACCGTTTGGATTAATTTTTCCATCGGCTCTGCTGAAATTATAATTGTCTTTGCTCATGCGATTCTCCTTTACGGTAATCATTAAAAATGTTTAATAAGTTTTATTGGCTATTTATGAGAAGGGGAGTAGACCAATTCACTTGTCAAACTATGGTCTTGGTCTGCACGTCCGTATCCGCGTACAATTAATTTCCACCGTAGTTGATAGTAAATTTTTCCTATAATCTACTTGACTAAGATTTTTACTTGTTCCAGCATTAAAATTGTAAACGGAATTATCTTGCATATTAAATTTTTTATTGTACACGATATTTTCAGTATTGTGCCTCATCGGATAAGCAGTACAACTTCACTAATGGTTTTTTAATTTTTCTTTCAGATGCAGCTTGTGGCAGCAATCCTTGGTAAGTGTATTAGATTTACTTTTGGTAAACCTAAATTTTGCGTGCAAAGGTATATAATTGTAATCGAAATTGCAATACCTTTTTAATTTTATTGTAAAAATATACACCTAATAATGATTTTATGAATACTTATGCATTCGTGAGAAAAAATAATGTTAGAAAATAAACTGATGATTTGAGGAAAAGAGTTATACATAATAATCAAAAAAATTTTTATATATAATGCTCGTTAATTAGTTTAAAATAATTTTTTTAAGAAATCTTTGAACGAGTGAATGAAAATAATTTACAGCAGATTATTCGAGAGATTTCCAGAAATAATCTTTGGCTTTTCTACTAAAGTGGGATTGAACCGACCTGCCCCGTATTATTTTAACTTATCATTAAGTGTAGGAGATGACTCTAATAATGTAATAGAAAACAGAAATTTCTTTTTTAAACAATTAGGCCTTAGCAGTAATGAAATTGCTTATCAACGGCAAATACACAGCGATTTAATATCAATAGTTGACAGAGCTGGTTTTGTTGGAGAAAGCGATGCAATGATTACAAGTAAAAAAGGAATTGGGTTGGCAATTTCTGCTGCCGATTGCGTTCCTATTTTTATTTACGATAAAAAAAACAATTTAATTGCTGCTGTGCATTCAGGATGGAGGGGTACTTACAAAAAAATTTTAGCTAAGACATTACTTAAATTACAATATGAATTTAATTCGATGCCTAATAATTTATTTGTTTGTTTAGGACCATCTATTTCACAAAAAAAATATGAAGTTGGCCAAGATGTTGCTAATTTGTTCGATGAAAAATATTTGATTAAAAAGAATAACAAATTTTATTTGAATATAGTTCAAGCAAACATTGACATGTTGCTAAACGCAGGGGTTCCGGAAAATAATATTGAACAAAGTAACTTATGCACATTTGAAGAGAAAAATTTATTGCATTCTTACAGAAGAGATGGTAAAAACTCCGGCAGGTCATTAGGCATTATTGCGCTAAAAAATGTTGACTAGGGTTAATAAATCTAACTTACTTGCAGCAAACAAGTCAGCTAATTTGGGATTAATTTACTAACTTTATTATGTAAAAAGTTATTAAAAGATATTTCGCTGAATTTTTTGCATTTTATCATAAAATAATTTTTATCTTAACAAGTAAAAAATGATTAACATAATTCGCTTAAAAAATGCTTCTTTTTATGCGTATCACGGTGCACTGCAAGAAGAACAAAATATTGGTGGTAAGTTTGAAGCCGATGTAGATATTTACACAGATTTTAGCGAAGCAGCTAAAAAGGACAGCTTAAAACATACTATTAATTATTACGATGTTTATAAGTATATTAATACCGTTGTTCACGAAAAAAAATATTATTTAATTGAATCGATAGCCACCTTAATAGCAGATGAATTGCTAAAACGTTATCCGGCAATTCAAAAAATAGCTGTTAGAGTAAGAAAGCATAATGTTCCTGTTGGTGGTGTTATAGATTACGTTGAAGCTGAAGTAATAAAAGAAAATGGGAAATCAATAAGTGATGAACTCTCATAAAGTATTTCTTGGGCTTGGTTCCAATAAGGGTAATAGAGAAGAATACATCAGATCTGCTTTAAAAAAAATTAGCGAACTTAAAGAAACAAGCATTAAAAAAGTATCTTCTCTTTACGAAACAAAGCCTTACGGTAATACAGAACAAAACGATTTTTATAATTTAGTTGCCGAAATACTCACTCGGCATGATATTAAGAATCTTTTCAGTGAGTTGAAGCGTATAGAAAGAGAAGTTGGCAGAATACAATTGGACAAAAAATGGCAGCCAAGAGAAATCGATATTGATATTCTTTTTTTTAATGATTGGATTTATTCAGACGGTCAAATTGAAATTCCTCATAAGGATTTACTGAATAGAGACTTTGTGTTAGTGCCACTAATTGAAATTGACCCTAATTTTGTGCATCCTTATTTGGGAATAAGCATAAGTGAAATAGATTTTTCTTCTGTTCAAAAAAATATTATTTGTAAATTCCCATTTGAGTACAAATAAATTTTACACTAATATGATAGAAATAAAATATATTGCAATTGAAGGTGTAATTGGTGCAGGTAAAACTACACTTGCACAAAAATTAGCTGACCGACTTCAAGCTAATCTTGTCTTAGAAGAATTTGAATCCAATCCCTTCTTAGAAAAATTTTATGAAGATAGGAAAAGATATGCTTTCCAAACTCAAATGTTTTTTCTTGTAAATCGTTTTAAACAACAACAGTTACTCAATCAAGGAAATTTATTTTCATCGTATATCGTTTCAGATTACATTTTTGAAAAAGACAAAATTTTTGCATACCTAAATCTTTCAGGCGATGAGCTTAAACTTTACGAAACAATTTTTCCATTGCTTGAACGTAACTTGCCTAAACCAGATTTGGTAATTTATTTACAGTCCGGAATAGACCGTCTTATTTCAAATATTAGAAAAAGAGGCAGAAAAATTGAAAGGAATTTAACACGCGCTTATTTAGTTGAACTTTCGGAAGCTTATAATAATTTTTTCTTTAAATATAATACTACGCCGTTGTTAATTGTTAACTCAAACGATATTGATTTTGTAAATAACAAGAATGATTTTGATTTACTTTTTAACCAAATCTTTCGGGATGATAGGGGGTTTATTGAATATTTTAACCCAGAAATAAGAGGTTGACTTGTTAATTCGATTTATTGTTTGGTCTATTATATTTTATTTCTTTTTTAAGCTTATCAAGAATGTTATTAAATATTTTGCTGATGAACAAAAATTAAATACTTCAAAACGGTATGAATTTACAACCCAGCAAAATAATCCAACTTCTGGCTACAAAGTAAAAAAAGAAGATATAATTGACGCTGAATTTGAAGAATTGGATAATAATAAAAAAAAGTAGTTTAGCTTATTTTAATGCCAATCAAAAAAATATTTCAAAGGATTCTAACAAATTTTATAAAAAGATTTTTTTCTGTTGCGGAACTAAACACTAAAAATTTAGGCCACCCACAAAAAATTTTACTAATTCGACAGCATAACCAATTTGGTGATATGCTCGCTTCCGTACCTCTCTTTAGAGCTATTAAAGAAAAATTTCCAAATTCTAATTTGACCCTTATTGCAAGTCCAGAAAACTATTATGCCGTTACCAAAAATAATTTTATAGATGAACTTTTCATTTTTGATAAAAGGAAAATTATAAACCCTTTGTATTTGTTAAAACTAAAGAAAACCTTAAAAGCAAATTATGATTTAGCCGTAGTGCCAGCAACAGTAGCAATCTCCAAAACAAGCTGCATTTTAGCTGCGCTTAGCGATGCTAAAATTAAAATTGGTCCTTCTTCTCTAAACGGTAAAGTAAATGAATTAAGCAGCCTTTTCAATTTTAAAATTAAACTCAATTGGCAGAAATATCCTGACATACATGTTTCCGATTTTATCCAAGATATTTTGCGACCATTTGGAATCAGCACAAAAAACTTAAAAACGCAAATTACCATTGAAAAAGATGACCTTAAAACCGCAGAAGATTTTATTGAAACTTTGAAGGGAAACACTAACCACGAAGTGGTGAATTCTCATAAATTAGTTGTTGGACTGCATATTGGAGCAGGCAAACGATTGAATAGATGGAGTATTGAGAAATTTTTGCAGTTAACCAATCTACTTTCTGTTGCTTACGAAGTTGTATTCTATTTTACAGGCAGCAAGAGCGATAAGGAAGAATTAAATTATGTAAAAAAAATATTTGGTGAAAATACAGCCTTTTTTATCGACCATAGTATTCCCGAATTGGCTGCATTGATTTCTTTATCCGACTTGTTTATTACAAATGATACTGGTGTTATGCATGTAGCCGGTGCAACTGATACCCCTCAAATTTCTATTTTTGGTCCTACAAATCCGTATAATTGGGCACCTATGGGACCAAATAAGTATTTTGTTAGAAAATCAGATTTAACTGATGATGTTACAGTTGAAGATGTATTCTTACTTTGTAAGCTTATTTTAGAAAAAAAAACTTCAGAAAAAAATAAATCCAATTTGATATGAACAACACAAATTTTGCAGCAATTGATGTCGGCACAAATTCTTTTCATTTAATAGTAGTCAATATAAAAGAAGATGGGAATTTTGAAATAATTGACCGTGAAAAAGAAGTAATTCGTTTGAGTGAAGGAAGTGCTGGTGATATAAAAGAAATTAAAGAAGAAGCGATGCAAAGAGCTATTACAACTTTAAGCCATTTTAAAGCTATCGCTGATTCTCATCAGGCTAAAATTAGAGCAGTAGGTACAAGCGCTGTTAGGGAAGCACTAAATCGAAATGTTTTTATTGAAAGAGTTTTGCAAAAAACAGGTATTGAAATTGAGGTGGTAAATGGACAAGAAGAAGCAAGGTTAATTTACCTGGGCACCATGAAGGCAGTCCCAATATTTAATAAAAGAGCTCTTGTTATCGATATTGGTGGAGGCAGCACAGAATTTATTTTGGGCAGAAAGGGAATACCAGAGTTTTCTGTAAGCATAAAAATTGGTGCAGTTAGACTTTCGCAAAAATTTTTCCCAGATTATAAACTCACCAAAGAAAGAATAAAAGAATGTGAACACTGGGTAGAAGTAGAAATATTTCCCCTCATTAAAAAAATTAAAGAAAAAGGCTTTGATATTTGTGTGGGCTCATCCGGCACTATTATGTCAACAGGATTTATGATACTGTCTCGCCGAAAAAATTCAGTATCGAACAATACTCTTCTTAATAATTTTGAATTTACATCTGAAGAACTGTTTGATATTCGCAAGGAAATTCTAAATGCTAAAACAGTTGATAAAAGAAAAAAAATTAAGGGTATGGATGAAAAAAGAGCTGACATTTTTCCAGCGGGAATAATTATTCTAAGTAAAATATTTGAACTTTTTGAGCTAAAAAAAATGACAATATCTGCTTATGCTTTAAGAGAGGGAATTGTTATTGATACTATTCATAAGGAAAAAGAAAGTTATTCTGCTTTAAGTGATATACGCAGAGAAAGTGTGAAACATTTAATGAATACTTGTAATTATGATAAAAATCACTGCAAACACATTGCAAGTCTTTCTTTGAAACTATTCGACCAATTAAAACCGCTGCATAAACTTGAAGAGTATACAAAAGAATATTTGGAAGCTGCTGCTTTGTTGCATGATATAGGCTATCATATTTCTCATAATAACCACCACCGCCACTCATATTATATTATTAAAAATAGTGAACTGCTCGGCTTTACTGAAAATGAAATTGATATTATTGCTAATATTGCACGATACCATCGCAAAAGTCACCCTAAAGAAACTCATTCGGAGTTTGCAGTTCTGCCAGAAAAATGCCGTAATATTGTACTGAAATTATCGTCAATATTAAGAATTGCTGATGCATTCGATAGGACTCATTCAAAAGTCGTTACAGATATACATCCACATATTTATAGTAACAGAGTAGAATTACAACTGATATGCAGAGATGGTCTATCGCCTGATATAGAATTATGGAGTTTAGAGCGACGCAAAGGTTTGTTTGAACAAGTCTTTAATAAAAAAGTTGTTGTAAAGACTTAATACTTTACCTAACAATCACATCTGCAAATAAAAATTTCACCTCTCAGTAAAAATGTTTTAATGATATGAAAAATAAAGTCGGCAGGATTATACTATCAAAAGTCCTTAGCATGTCTTTAGAACAATATCTTAAATACATACATGACAAAACAAGTAAGTTGAAAAACACACAGCATGCTTTAAGGTTATTGCCCTATACTTATAAAAAAGAGATGAAAAAACGAACTAGTAAAAGATTAATTTATGCTAAAGTTTTAGTAAAGAAGAATAATTTGACTTTTAGAGTAACTAACCCTCTTTTAATGAAAAATATTCACTTAGACAATCATGCTATTTTAGGTAACGGTATTGTTGCATTAAAGTGGATTAACACAAGAAATCAATTATCTAAGCATATTCTAAAAAGCTTGCTTGACTATCAAAAGTCATTTTGGTTATCGGGCAACGAAATTGATTTAAAACCTTTAACGCTCCAAGAATTCCTTAAGATGTATCCGACCCAATTTCTTGATAAAAGCAGGTTATCTAGATTACTACCTACCCTATTAGTAGAGACACCGCAAGGTAAAGTAATATGTCTTAGAAGATTATTACCATCAAGGAAAAAATGTTATTCTTACCGTATACAAGAAATTGTAAATCAACATGATGTTCATCTAAAAGATGCTGACATAAAAAAATATCTTGATTATCAAGGGGTGCATCTCTCATTACGCTCAATTTGTTACTACAGAAAGTCGTTGAATATTCCTAATTACAAATATCGCATCTCTCATTACTATGGAAAGAATGCACAGTTTAGTGATTATATAAAACTTTATAAAGGGCAATATAATCGTATCCCCACAGAGTCTGGAGTTTATGAGTTGAGCATATCAAAAAAAATTAAATATTTGAAAAATTATTCCGAGGTTGTATATATAGGTGCTTCAAAGAACATAAGAAAACGTGTGTTAAGTTACTCAAATCTCAAGACGAAAAATGCAAGACTAAAGATGATTGTCCACGATTCCACCCTTTTTGTGCGTTACATTTTATCTAACGATTATAAAAATTTAGAGAAATGTCTTCTAAGACATTTTAGGATAACTTATGGTGAACTGCCTAAAGGAAATAAATTGGGAGGTAAAGAATAATGAGTAATTAAATATAATTTAATTCATTACTTATTAATATTATTTGGTAATTAATTTAATTAAAATTAGTTATGACTTATTAGTCAATAGCAAAATTTTTTTGTGGAAAATTTGGATTAATAAAAATCCAGAATAAATCGATAATCATTCTAAGACCAATTAATTGTTTGAAATAAATTAAAAAATTAATAATTTGTTAACCGAAGTTCTGTTAAGAAAATGCTTACAAATAACTTAGCCCTTTTTATTATGAGTTTTACTTTACAATATATATTTCCGTTAGGAGAGCTAATCGAAACTACCTTCCCATCTCTTAAAAAAACACTAAGCGATACAATTAATTTTCCTTTTACTGAGTCAACCCACACTTCACAATTAATAATGTTACTGCTGGAGTAAGTATTATGCTGCAAGCAATTATTCTTGTTGACAAAACAGGCAAAATTGTTCGTTTGAATGAGCATGTAGAGCAACTTTTTGGCTACACTAGTCAAGAATTGCTTGGTCAAAATGTTGAGATGCTTATTCCTGAGCAATTTCGCAGACAACATGTAAAGGACAGAAATGATTATTTGGCTTCACCTAAAATGCGTCCTATGGGCTCTGGATTAGACTTATTTGCACAGCGAAAAGATGGGACTTTTTTTCAAGCAGATATTTCACTTACTCCTATTGAAACAAAAGAAGGCGTTCTTACTATGGCAATTATCCGCGATATAACAGAACAAACACGCCTAATTCGATTTACTGAAAATATTTTATCAACTATTTCATCAGCTTTAATTGCAATCGATAAAGATTTTAAAATTATTTCTGTTAACAGAAGTTTTTGTGAGTTCTTTGAAATTAATCGTAAAGAAGTTGAAAATAAACATGTTAATGAAATTCTTAATTATATAGGCTTACCTGAAAAATACCGAAGTATGATACTCCAGCGTCAAAAATTCCATAATGTTGAATGTGCTTTTGTAATTCCTAAAAAAGGTATTAGAACAGTCCAACTTACTCTTTCTGGAATACGTGTTGCAGAAGAAGAAGAAGAAGAAGAAGTGCTGCTGGTGATTGACGACATTACAGAGCGTAAAAGAGCTGAAGCAGAACTGCGCGAAAGCGAAGAGCGTTTTCGTTTACTTGCTGAATCTGCACTTACTGGCATTTATCTTATTCAAGATCAAAAATTTTTATATGTTAATGAATCATTAGCAAAAATATTTGGCTATAAAGTAGAAGAGATTATTGGCAAGTTAGGTCCGGTTGATTTAACCCATCCAAACGATAGACCACGCGTACTTGAAAATATTAAGAAGCGTGTTACTGGAGAAGTACAAGGCTTGAGATATGATTTTTGTGGGGTCAAAAAAGATGGTAGCACCATTTTCGTTGAGGTACACGGTAGGCGGATAGAATACGGTGGTAAAGTAGGGATAATTGGCACTCTTGTGGATATTACTGAACGCAAATTATCAGAACAGAAACTTAGGGATACACTTTCTTTGCTTTATGCTACATTGGAATCTACTGCCGATGGTATTCTTGTAGTTAACCTTGAAGGGAAGATAGTCAGTTTCAATCAGAAATTTATTCAGATGTGGCGTATTCCATCTGCAGTAATTGCATCCGGAGACGACAAAAAAGCTTTGTCGTTTGTTCTAAACCAACTGAAAGATCCTGAAAGCTTTCTGAAAAAGGTCAATGAGTTATATTCACAACCAGAAGCCAAGAGCAATGATATATTAATTTTCAAAGACGGCAGAATTTTTGAGCGCTATTCTCAGCCGCAAAAGATAGGTGATAAAATAGTTGGCAGGGTGTGGAGTTTTCGAGATGTGACTGAACGCAAATTAGCTGAGGAAGCTTTACGTGAAAGTGAGGCTAAATTTAGAAATGTTTTTGAAACTGCCAATGAGGGAATTTTAATCACTGATGAAAACGAAATTATCAAGGATGTTAATCAAAAATTTGCAGATATGGTTGACTATTCAGTTAATGAGTTGATTAACAAAAATTTTGAGTTTCTTTTATTTGAAGAAGATTTGCCAGAACATAATAAAATGATGTCTGAAAGAAAAAAAGGTATCACTGGAAATTATGAAAGGCGCCTCCTTAAAAAAGACGGTTCAACAATTTGGACTTTAGTTTCTGCCTCACCAATTATAGACTCTACCGGCGAATATAAAGGTTCCTTCGGTATGTTTACCAACATAACCGAACGCAAGCAGATGGAACAAGATTTAATAGTAGCAAAAGAAAAAGCCGAAGAAATGAGTAAGCTTAAAACTAATTTTCTTACAACAATGAGTCATGAACTTAGAACACCCTTTGTTGGAATTATTGGTTATGCCGAATTATTAGCCGAGTCGCTGTCTAATCCAAATGATAGGGAAATGGCAATTGGTATTTTAGAAGGTTCAAAAAGAATGGTTGATACACTATCAAAAATATTGAATCTTTCCAAGTTAGAATCAGAAAAGATTGAACTGGCTTTTAAGAAAATTGACCTCAAAGAGTTAGTAGAAAATCTTTGCAGGGATTTTAAGGGCGCAGCTTTGCAAAAAGGTATATCACTCAATACAAAAATAAACTTAGAAAATTCATTTATCGAATGCGATGAATCTCTGCTGCTTGATATTTTAAGAAATCTTATAAGTAATGCAATAATTTATACGAATAAAGGCGGTGTTGAAGTCACTGTTAATAGTTTAATAAAAAATGGAAGGAATTTACTTCAGATAAAAGTTTCTGATACAGGTATTGGGATTCCTAAAAGTAAACAAGAAATTATATGGCAAGAGTTTCGACAAGCAAGTGAAGGTACTACAAGGGAATTTCAAGGCGTGGGGTTAGGCTTATCTATAGTGAAAAAAAGTGTTGAATTATTAGGCGGTAAAATTCATTTAGAAAGTGAAATTGAGAAAGGTTCGGTTTTTACCGTTGAACTCCCATTGGAAAATGTTACTTCCCAAAGAAAAATATCTACTAAAACTAGTATAGAAAAAGGTCACTCATAATTCATCATATTATATCCTGTCTTTATGTAGATAATTTGACACAATCTCAATAATTTCAAGAAACCTTAGAAAAATTTTAGATGTAATTACAAGCAATGTTGATTTGAACGTAAGTCCATGCTTTAGTGAAAATCACAATTATATCTATGTTGAACAATAAGGTGAAGAAGGTTAATTATCATGGTACATTAGCTTTTTTACTATCTTAGCAACATGAACAAATAAATTAACCGAACATTATGAGCTTATTGAACATCAGCTAAAAAATTTTGGGTTTAACTATTTGTTATTATAAGTCCAAAAAAAATTCTTACTTATAAGATTAACTTGAGATAAATTCTAATTATTAATAGACATAAGATTCCATTTCGGCAAAAAGACTTCAAAAACGTTAGAAAATGGGAATAAATGTGCCTTAATGTGGCAAGAAATTTGTTTTTTACTATTTTTATTAAAAAGGAAGTCAAAGCAATTTATAATTTAAAATTCGGAGAATTAAATGAACAGACGTAAAATAACAATTGATGGAAATGAAGCAGCAGCGTATATTGCATTTAGAGTTAGTGAAGTAATTGCGATATATCCAATCACTCCTTCTTCTCCCATGGGTGAGTTGTCTGACGCATGGGCTTCGCAAAATGTGAAAAACATATGGGGAACAGTCCCTAGTGTAACTGAAATGCAAAGTGAAGGAGGAGCAGCTGGAGCTGTTCATGGTGCACTTCAAAGCGGTGCGCTTACCACAACGTTTACGGCATCTCAAGGTTTGTTGTTAATGATTCCAAACATGTATAAAATTGCTGGTGAATTGACACCGACAGTTTTTCATGTAAGCGCGCGTTCTTTAGCAGCTCAGGCATTGTCAATTTTTGGCGATCATAGTGATGTTATGGCAACACGTCAAACAGGATTTGGTTTAATTGCATCTGGTTCTGTTCAAGAGGTAATGGATATTGCATTAATTACTCACGCTGCTACACTTGAATCCCGAATTCCTTTTGTTCATTTCTTCGATGGATTTAGAACTTCTCACGAAGTGATGAAAATTGAAGAGCTTACTGAAGATGATGTCAGAGCAATGATTAATGATGAATTTGTTAAAATGCACAGACAAAGAGCTTTAAGTCCCGATCATCCTTTTATAAGAGGTACTGCACAAAACCCGGATGTATATTTTCAAGGTAGAGAAACAGTTAATAAATTTTATAATGCATGTCCTCAAATAGTCCAAAAATACATGGATAAATTTGCTGAACTAACAGGCCGGCATTATCACTTATTTGACTATTATGGTGCACCTGATGCTAAAAGAGTAATTGTGTTGATGGGTTCTGGAGCTGAAACTGCCGAAGAGACAATTGAGTATATGACTGAAAGAATGGAAGAAAAAGTTGGTGTGGTTAAAGTGAGATTATACAGACCTTTTTCAGCTGAAGCTTTCATTAAAGCTCTGCCAAAAACCACCGAAAAAATTGCAGTATTAGATCGTACTAAAGAACCAGGCTCTACAGGAGAACCTTTATACTTAGATGTAATAACTGCATTGGCTGAAAACATGGCTTCACCTAACCCAGCCTTTGAAAAAATGCCTGTTGTCGTAGGAGGCAGATATGGCCTTTCTTCAAAAGAATTTACTCCTGCTATGGTTAAAGGTGTATTTGATAATCTTAAGCTTGATAATCCTAAAAATCATTTTACAATAGGTATAATTGATGATGTTACTTTTACAAGTCTCGATTACGATAAAAACTTTGTTACAGAAAGTGATAATGTGGTTAGAAGTTTGTTCTTTGGCTTAGGTGCTGATGGTACGGTAGGAGCAAACAAAAATTCAATTAAAATTATTGGTGAAGAAACTGATAATTACGCACAAGGATATTTTGTTTATGACTCTAAAAAATCTGGCTCTACTACCGTTTCTCACTTAAGGTTCGGTAAAAAACCAATTCATTCATCATATTTAATTCAGTCTGCCCAGTTTGTAGGTTGTCATCAATTTAATTTGTTAGAGAAATTTGATGTGCTAGAAAAAATAGTGGAAGGTGGCACATTTCTGCTGAACAGTCCCTACGGCAAAGATGAAGTTTGGAACAAACTACCTAGGAAGGTCCAAAAGCAAATAATAGATAAAAAGTTAAATTTTTATGTAATAGATGGTTACTCGGTTGCGCAAAAAACTGGCATGGGTGCTAGAATTAATACAATTATGCAGACTTGTTTCTTTGCTATTTCTGGAATTTTACCAAAAGACGAGGCTATTGAACAAATTAAAAAGGCAATAAGAAAAACTTATGGTGCAAAAGGCGAGGATGTAGTAAAGAAAAATTTCCAAGCAGTTGATATGACCTTAGAAAATCTTTTCAAGATTGAAGTGCCTTCACAAGTTACAAGCGACATAGATTTACCGCCAATTGTTTCCGATAAAGCACCAGATTACGTTAAAAATGTTTTAGCTAAAATTATGGAAGGCAAAGGTGATGATATACCAGTCAGCCAAATGCCTGTTGATGGTACTTTCCCATCAGCTACTACTCAATGGGAAAAAAGAAATATTGCTTTAGAAGTACCTGTGTGGGACCCAGAAATTTGTATTCAATGCAATAAATGTGTTATGGTTTGCCCACACGCTGCTATTCGTGTTAAAGTTTATGATAAAGAATTACTTAAAAATGCACCCCCAACTTTTAAGTATATGGATGCAAAAGGGAGAGAGTTTCCGGAAAATTCAGCTTATACAATTCAAGTTGCAGTAGAGGACTGTACGGGTTGTGAATTGTGTTATGAGGTATGTCCTGTTAAAAATAAAAAGGAGACAAGGTTAAAGGCTCTTAACATGGCTCCACAAATTCCATTGCGCGCCCAAGAAAAAGTAAATTACGATTTCTTTTTAAGTTTACCCGAATTTGATAGAACGAAAGTAAATTTGACTACAGTTAAAGGATGCCAGTTACTTGAGCCGTTATTCGAATATTCTGGTGCTTGTTCAGGTTGCGGTGAAACCCCTTATATTAAATTGGTAACGCAGCTTTTTGGAGATAGAGCAGTTGTTGCAAACGCTACTGGCTGCTCGTCAATTTACGGAGGTAATTTGCCTACTACTCCTTGGGCTGTAAACAAAGAAGGAAGAGGACCCGCATGGTCTAATTCATTGTTCGAGGACAATGCTGAATTTGGTTTTGGTATGCGTTTAGCAATTGATAGGCATAATCAATTTGCAAAGGAGTTATTAATTAAACTACAGGATAAATTAGGCAATGAATTTGTTGAATCTATTCTAAATGCAGATCAAAAAGATGAAGTAGGAATTTATGAACAAAGAAAGCGAATAGTAGAACTAAAAGCTAAATTGGAACAAATAAATACCTTTGAAGCAAAAAAATTATTGGAGATAGCTGATTACTTAGTTAAAAAATCTGTTTGGATTATAGGCGGCGACGGCTGGGCCTACGATATTGGTTACGGAGGGTTAGACCATGTACTTGCTTCAGGTAAAAATGTTAATATACTTGTGTTAGACACTGAAGTATATTCGAATACTGGTGGTCAAATGTCCAAAGCAACTGGCTTGGGTGCTGTAGCAAAATTTGCTGCTGCTGGCAAACCAACCCCTAAGAAAGACTTAGCTATGATGGCGATGAGCTATGGGAATGTTTATGTTGCTAAAGTTGCTATGGGTGCCAACGATGCGCAAACTGTGAGGGCTTTCTTGGAAGCAGAAGCCTACGAAGGACCATCACTTATTATTGCTTACAGTCATTGTATTGCTCACGGAATTAATATGGCTAAAGGTTTAGATGCTCAGCGACTTGCAGTTGACAGTGGTTATTGGCCATTATTCCGTTACAATCCAAATAATTTGACAGAAGGTAAGAATCCATTAAAGTTAGATTCTAAGCCTCCTAAAATTAAACTCGAAGATTATGTTTACACAGAAACAAGATATAAAATGCTCACAAAATCGCATCCTGAACATGCTAAAGAATTATTAAAGCATGCTCAAAAAGAAGTGCTGAAGAGATGGAAAATGTATGAGGAGTTAGCGTCGTTTGATTTTTCAAAAAAAGATAATAAGGACACACAAGCTTAAAGTAAGCTGAAGAAAGTTAATAACTAACAACCGAAAACATGGAGAGAATATGGACTTTTCAACGAAATATTTAGGACTGCAATTAAAGAATCCGATTGTTCCTTCGGCATCACCTTTATCCCAAAACGTTGACACAGTTAAGGCTATGGAAGATGCCGGGGCTGCAGCGGTTGTTGTTTATTCGTTATTCGAAGAACAAATAACACACGAATCGGGCGAACTGGATCATTACTTAACTTACGGTTCAGAAAGTTATGCTGAAGCAATAAACTATTTTCCTGAACCAAATGAATTTTATCTTACTCCTTATCAATACTTGGATCATATCGCTAATCTTAAAAAAGAAGTTAACATACCAATTATTGGAAGCTTGAACGGCGTGAGTAAAGGTGGCTGGGTCAAATATGCAAAAAATATTGAAGAAGCTGGAGCAGATGCATTGGAATTAAATTTATATTACGTTGCAGCCAATCCTAATGTACCTGCAAATATTATCGAAGATATGTACATAGACACTTTGAAAGCGGTAAAATCAAATGTCAAAATTCCTGTTGCCGTAAAGCTTAGCCCTTACTTTACTTCTATGGCTAACATGGCAAAAAAACTTGATGAAGCCGGGGCCGACGGGTTAGTTCTGTTTAATCGTTTTTATCAACCCGATTTTGATCTTGATAAGTTAGAGGTAGTGCCAAATTTAATGTTGAGTACAAATTGGGAGATGCGATTGCCTCTAAGATGGATTGCAATTTTATATGGCAATGTTAAAGCAAGTTTAGCAGCAACAAGTGGAATTCATTCCTATGAAGATGTGTTAAAAGTGATAATGGCTGGCGCTGATGTTGCGATGTTAGCTTCTGAACTGTTAGCTAACGGCATCGGCAGAATTAAAGAAATATTAAAAGGAATGGCAAGATGGATGGAAGATAATGAATATTCTTCTATTGAAATAATGAAGGGAAGTATGAGCCAAAAATCAGTTGCTGACCCCGCCGCATTTGAAAGGGCAAATTACATGAAAACTTTACAAAGTTATAAAACTCTTCTTTAAACTATTTCTTATCCGTAAAATTTATTTTCTCAGCCGGCCCAAGTAATCATTTACAGGGCCGGCGTTAATTTATTATTTATTATCTATTATTTATTATTTATGCTTTGATGCCATATTTTAATTATACCTCTTAGGCAAAAAGAAATCTTCTAATGAGAAATTTGTTTTAGAATATTTACTCGCAAAAACTTTAGAAAAATTTAATCCATCGGGCATGACTGCTGAAGTAAATCTTTAATAAAAATAGAATACAAATTGCATTGAGTAAAACAAACTCACTGCTAAAAAGATATTGTAGATTTATTAGCTTTATGTCTATTAAAGAACTCTGGAATCGTGCTTTTTGCATGACAAAGAAATTTATAATTGGATAAGAAATTATTGTCAATACAACAGAAGCCATTGCATTTTTCATCAGGAGGAGGAAGTATTTCTTATACAACTCATTACAGTTTTTGCGAACGAACGAAGCGAGTGAAGCAATTTCAAACAAAAAGGTAAGATGATAAATTCTTAGCAGTAGGGATTACTTCCCCTGATAAAAGACATCGAGGAACGTAATGACAATGGAAATGGATTGTTTCACAAAGGCAGTATCTTTTTTGTCCCATCAACTATGAAAACAGATGTTTGGGCAAGAGGAGCAGAGCTTACACTGGCGGGAACAAATGTTTCAAACGATGCAGGCTCGATGTCTCCCAGCCATGCTTATTTATCCCTTATAGACTTGGTGGAAATTCTGACATTATGAAAATGATAAAATAAAAAATTGTTTTTTCAATGTCCCTTCAATTAAGAAATGGCATTAAAACCAATTTGTTCGATAATTTGTTTGGCTTTACTTGCAATGTCATTGGTCTCAAATGAGAGTCTGAATGTGCCGCCTCTGCCATCTCTTACTTTTAGAAGTTCAATATCTTTTATATTAATGTTTGCTTTAAATAGTTCAGTTGTAATTTTGCTTAGGACCCCGGGCTCATCTTTCACAGAAATAAAAATATCAACTAATGGATTTATAAAACCCTTATTTGCTTTTGGAATTTCATCACGTTTAATTCTTGCGTTTTCAAACTTTTCATGGATAATTGAGAAATCACCTTTGTTAATAGCTTTTCTCATTTGCAACAAATCATTAATAAAATTATCAATTGCAAGTTCAATATTTCGTTGATTGTATTTAAAAATATCTTCCCAAATAATAAAATCGCTTGCTGCAATTCTTGTCATATCTCTAAAGCCGCCGGCAGCAAAATCAAAAAAATTTTTATCGCTGTGTTTCAAACTTGCTGAATTAATTAGAGAAACCGAAACTAATTGTGGCAAATGGCTAACAGAAGCCACAATTATATCGTGAATTTTAGGTGTAAGGTAAGCAATTTTAGCACCTGTTAATTCTATTAGCTTAATAAATTGATCTATAATAGGGTAGTCTTTAGCATTTTCATTTAGAATGTAAATACTGTTTTCATATAAATAAGGGTCGGAGTTTTCGTAACCGCCGTTTTCCTTGCCAGTCATTGGATGCCCACCAATGTAAAAACCGTTTCTTTCTTTTTCATCCCACACATTTTGAAAGATGCTTTTAACTCCGCAAACGTCACTAATTATTTGTTCATCTTTTAATTTTTCTATAAGTAATCTGAAATAATGCAGTGAAGTATCTACTGGTAAACAAAGAAAAATGACATCGGCTTGAAGGCAATCTTCAACGTCTTCGCTGAATGAGTCTATAACTCCCTCTTCGAATACTTTTTTTAGCACTTCTTTCTTGTCGAATCCATGAATAGATAAATTCTTGCCACGAAGTAGTGAATTCTCATTGTTATTTTTAAATGCCTTTGCCAGTGAGCCGCCTATTAACCCCAACCCAAGTATTGATATTTTTTTAATTTCCATTTATATCCTTCTACCAATTGCCTGAGCAATTAATTTAAGTTCTTCGACAAGCTTTAAAAAAGTGTTAGGGAGTAAAGCTTGTGGTCCGTCGGATAAAGCATTTTCAGGGTCATCATGGATTTCTATCATAATTCCATCAGCACCAGCAGCCACAGCGGCTCTTGCCATTGGAGGCACCTGGTCACGAATACCTGTAGCATGTGAAGGATCGGCAATTACAGGCAAGTGACTTTTCTTATGTACAACCGGGATAGCCGATAAATCAAATGTGTTTCGTGTATATGTCTCAAATGTTCTAATTCCTCTTTCACATAAAAGAACATTTTTATTTCCGTTAGCAAGAATATATTCTGCAGACATCAGCCATTCTTCAATGGTAGCAGCTATTCCCCGTTTTAGCATTACTGGTTTATTTACTTTGCCAAGTTCTTTAATAAGGGCAAAATTTTGCATATTACGAGCACCCACTTGGTAAAGATCTGTATATTTTCCAATCATTTCGATATGCTCAATTTGCATAACCTCAGTAATTACAAGTAAATTATATTCATCAGCTGCAGCACGAATTAGTTTTAGCCCTTCTTCGCCAAGTCCTTGAAAAGAATATGGTGAAGTTCTTGGTTTAAAAGCTCCACCACGCAAAATTTTTGCACCCGATTGAGCAACAATTTTTGCGAGTCTAAATATTTGATCTTCACTTTCTATAGAGCAAGGTCCGGCAATAAGAGCAATTTGATTCCCGCCAATTTCCACGTCTTTAATTTTTATAATAGTATTTTCTTCATGAAAATTTCTGCTTGCAAGTTTATAAGGTGTTGTTACTCGGTAAACATCGGCAACACCATCAAGAATTTTAATTTTGCGTGTATCGAAATCAGGTTGAACGCCGATTGCGCCTAATATTGTCTTTTCGACACCAACTGACTTATGTACTTGAAATCCATAGCTTTCAAGTGTGTGAACAATTTTATCTACTTGTTCTTGTGTAATATTTTTTTCTAAGATTACTACCATTTATTCTCCATATTTTATTCGTGAAATTTTTTTTCGCCAGCTTTTATTTCAATTGGTATAAAATCATCTTTTGTTGGTATTGCGCATGAGTAATTAGGATTATATGCACAGTATGGATTGTAAGCTAAGTTAAAGTCAATTGTATAAATGTAATTAGGGTCGTCAACTTTTTCAAAATCGAGATACCTGCCAACGCCATAGGTTTCTTTATTTGTCGTTAAATCAGTGAACCAAATACTATAGTAAGTTAAGCCACTGTTTGTTTTCCCTTCGTAAACATTTACGTTAATGGGTTTGTTCTTGAAATTAATTTTTACGTAACCAAATTTTACCATTTTACGCGGTTCGCCTTTAGTTCCATAAATTATAATTGTGTCTTTATGGCTGTATTCGTATAGTTTACTTTTAAATACGAAATCGGGATTAACATCGTAATAATTCAGGTCATGGAATTTAATTTTCATTTTATAGTTAAATGGGGAAGCAGGGTCGTTTTTCATGAACTCGTTTTTACTACGTCTTTCTTTTTCGATTTTTTCAATGTATGCTTTTTGTTCTGGAGAATAGTTTTTTCCGCATGAAGGAAGAACAAGTAGAGTTAAAATTAGGATAGGGAAAAAATATAGGTAACTAATAATTGTTTTATCTATTGTTTTCATTTGCGAAGTCATTTTTTCTCATCAACTTTCTTTTTTAGTTCGTTTAGTTTGTTCAAGGCTTCAAGCGGCGTTAAATTATCAACAGATATATCAGAAATCTCTTTTCTAAGTTCATCTTCTTGAGCTTCGAACAAACTTATTTGCATATTGTCATAGTTTTTAAGCTTAGCAAGTTTAGCCTTTTTAATTTCGTAAGGGGTTAATTCTTTGCTTTCTAGGTTGAATAAAATTTCTTTAGCTCGGTTGGTGACAAAAGGCGGCAACCCAGCCATTTGAGCCACTTGAATGCCGTAGCTATGGTCTGCACCTCCAGAAGAAACTTTATGAAGAAATATTACTTTATCGCCATATTCTCTTACTTCAACTTTGTAGTTTTTTATTCGGGGGAAAATTGATGCCATTTCATTGAGTTCATGGTAATGAGTTGCAAAAAGAGTTTTAGCTTGAACTTTAGGATTTTCATGAAGATATTCAGTGATTGCCCAGGCTATAGAAATACCGTCAAATGTGCTTGTACCTCTTCCAATTTCATCTAATAAAATTAAACTCTTGGGTGTAGCGTTATTCAATATATTAGCTGCTTCTTGCATTTCGACAAGGAAAGTACTTTCTCCAGCTGTGATGTTGTCGCTTGCCCCTACGCGTGTAAAAATTCTGTCAACTAAACCAATTGTTGCCTCTTTAGCTGGTATGAAAGAGCCTATTTGAGCCATTAAGACGAGTAACCCTACTTGTCGCAGGTAAACTGATTTACCAGCCATATTTGGTCCAGTTAAAATTATAATTTGGTCGCCGGTGGAAGAGAGCTTACAGCTATTCGGTACAAATTTTTCTCCTGGTGGCATAATTCTTTCGACTACCGGGTGACGACCATCAATAATTTCAATTGTATCTGATTCGTTTAACTGCGGTTTTGTATAGTTATATTGTTCAGCACATTCAGCAAAAGATTGGAAGCAGTCTAACATGGCTATTAGTCTAGCATTTTCTTGAATCGTTTCAGCACTTGCTGCAACATAAGCTCTTACTTGTTCAAAAAGCTGGAATTCAAGATTAGCAATATTTTCTTGTGCGTTTAAAATTTTGTCTTCATATTCTTTTAATTCTGGCGTAATATATCGTTCACTGTTAACTAATGTTTGCTTACGAATATAATTGTTGGGAATTTTATCTTTATGAGCATTACTTATTTCAATATAGTAACCGAACACTTTGTTGTAACTAACTTTTAGTGATGGAATTTTTGTACGTTCTCTTTCAGTTTTTTGTAAATTTGCAATCCATTCTTTAGCATTAGATGAAAAATTTCGAAGTTCATCTAACTCAGCGCTGTAACCATATTTTATTACTCCCCCTTCACTAATACTAACAGGAGGTTCATCATTAATTGCTAATTCTATTTTCTCTACAATGTTATCCAAAGGTTTTAGTTTTTCATTTATCTGTGAAAGAGTATCAACAATAGTTTGGTCTAATAGTTGTTTTAGTAGTGGTATTTTTTTAAATGATAACTTGAGAGATACAATCTCACGAGGAGTGATTCTGCCGGTACAAGTTTTAGAAATTAAGCGCTCAATGTCGCCTACTTCTTTTAATTCGCTTTGGATAGATTTTCGTAATTGTTTTTTATTAAAAAGTTCTTCAACGCATTCTTGGCGTTTTAATATGGGTTCTAATTTTCGTAATGGTGCGGTAATCCATTTTTTGAGCAGTCGACCGCCCATCGGTGTAAGAGTTTTATCAAGTATTGATATTAATGAACCTTCGCGTTCTCCTTCATTTATACTAAAAAATATTTCTAAATTTCGTTTTGTGGCATTATCTAATATCATATAGTCGGATGGGTTGTAAAGAGAGATTTTGTTTATATGTATAAGATTTACCTTTTGAGTTTCTTTAAGGTAATTTAGAACTGCTCCAGCTGCTGAAATGCCGCAGTTTAATTTGTCAATTCCGAAGCCCTTTAATGTTTTTGTTGTAAAATGATTAACTAAAATTTCTTTACCGAAATCAAAAGTAAAAACCCAATCGTCAATTTTCGTTATTCTACAGTTTGGTACAAATTTTTGTAATAGCGGTTCTAACTCATTTTTATTTTTTTTAGGTATTAGAGCTTCGGATGGATTAATAGATTCTAATTGTTCCTTAAGTTGATTTTTATGAACTTCATACGTAAAAAATTCACCCGTAGATGCGTCACAAAAAGATAAACCTACAATTTCATTTTCTGGATAGATTGCCAGCAAGTAGTTGTTTTTTTTGTGATCTAAAATTCTATCAGAAAGAACAACGCCAGGTGTAACAATTTCAACGACTTCTCTTTTTACAATACCTTTAGCAAATTTAGGATTTTCCATTTGTTCACATACTGCAACGCGATAACCAGCTTTAACAAGCTTGGGGAGGTAAGTATCAATTGCATGATAGGGAAAACCAGCTAGTGGCACATCTTCAGCAGCGCCGTTTGCTCTTCTTGTTAAAGTAATGCCTAATACACTTGATGCTATTTTAGCGTCATCTTCAAACGTTTCAAAAAAATCACCTACTCTAAATAAAAGAATTGTATCGGGATAATCTTTTTTAATCTTATTGTACTGATTCATTAATGGCGTAACAGACATACTCAAATGAATTTATTTATTAAAAATATACAAAAAAAATTTTATTGCAGTTTAACGTGTATTAGTTGTACAAATAAATAAACGACAATATTTATTAAAAAGTCTAATTTATTTAGCATGCCTTTCCGTAAGTTTATTTGTTATATCTTCGAGCTCAATTTCTCTATCGACAAGCATTACAAACAAATGGTAAATCAAATCGGATACTTCATTAATTATCTCATTTTTATCATTGTTTTTTGCAGCAATAATAGTCTCTACTGCTTCTTCTCCTACTTTTTGAATTATTCTATTTGTACCTTCTTGAAATAGTTTACTTGTGTATGAGTTTTTTGGTAATTCTATTTTTCTTGACTGTATTAGCTTAAATAAATATTTCAAAAAATTTAGGTTCTCTTTTTCAATTCCAAAACAAGAATAATTTCCTGTATGGCATGTAGGTCCTTCCGGTTTGGCAAAAATAAGCAAAGCATCATTATCACAGTCAGCTAATATTTTAGATAATTTTAAATAATTGCCGGAAGTCTCACCTTTAGTCCACAGACTTTTTCTTGAACGACTAAAGAAAGTAACAAGCTTTGTATCGATAGTTTTTTGTAATGATTCACGGTTCATGAAACCAAGCATTAGAACTTGAGAAGTAGTTTCATCAACGACAATTGATGGGATTAAGCCATTATTCTTATCAAAGTTCAATTTATCAATTTCAGTCATAGTCTTATTCCTATGTTATTATCCGACAAGTATTTTTTTAGTTCAATTATATTTAATTGGTTATAGTGAAATAAACTTGCAGCGAGACATGCATCAACATTAGTGAATTTAAATGCTTCTAAAAAATGTTCTTTTGCTCCAGCACCGCCGCTTGCAATGACTGGTATTGTAACTAAATCAGCTAATTTTTTTAGGAACTCTAAATTGTATCCTTTACGAGTTCCATCATGGTCAATTGATGTGAGCAAAATTTCCCCGGCACCGCGATCACATACTTCTTTACACCATTTAAAGCCTTCGAGTTGAGTCTGTTGTTTTCCGCCTTGAATGTAAACAAGATATTTGCCGTTTACTTTTTTAACATCAATTGCTGCAACTATCGCCTGGCTGCCAAAAATTTTAGAAGCTTCTTCTATTAAATTTGGATTGCGAACAATTGCAGAATTTAACGAAACTTTATCAGCACCCGCATCCAATAAATTCCCTATATCAGTTAATGTTGAAATTCCACCGCCGACAGTAAAAGGAATTCTTATGACACGTCCAACTTCTTTTACTAACTCAATTAAAGTCTTTCTTTTTTCTTCTGTTGCTGTTATATCCAGAAAAACTAATTCATCTGCATTTTCGATGTAATAACGATGCGCTAATTCTACTGCAGAACCGCTGTCTTGTAAATTTATAAAGTTTGTACCCTTTACTACTCTTCCGTCTTTGACATCTAAACAAGGTATAATTCTTTTAGCTAACAAATTTGCTTAACTCCTTAAGGCTAATTTTATTTTCATAAATTGCTTTGCCGACAACTGATGCGTAAATATTTATTTTTTTTAATGCAAGAAGGTCATCAACCGAGCTAATACCGCCAGAAGCAATTAATTTAATTTGTGGATAAGAAGACATAATTTTTTTATAAAATTCTATGTGAGGTCCTTGCAAAGTGCCATCTTTTAATACATCCGTACACAAGTAATATTTTATGCCCAAAGAGATGCAATAATTTAAATGATCCCAAATACTGATGTTACTCTCTTTTGTCCATCCTTTTATTAACACCATTTCGTTTTTTACGTCGAGTGCTACAACAATACTTTCGGCACCAAATTTAATTACGGTTTTTTCAAAATCATCTTTGTTCAGCACTGACATTGATCCAACGATAATTTTATCAATTCCTTCTTTTATGAGTAATTCAGCTTGCAAAAAATTTTTTATTCCGCCGCCAAATTGAATTCTTAATTTTGAAGACTTCTTAATTTCTTTCAATAAATTTATTGTGGTGATATTACCACTTACTGAAGCGACAAGGTCAACAATGTGAACCCAAGGAAATAAATGCTGCTCAAATTTTTGTATTATTTCGATTGGGTTATCACCATAGATTTTAATTTGATTAAAATCTCCTTTAAGCAATCGTACAACTTTGCCATTATAAATATCAACTGCTGGTATAGTTAACATTTCTCTATAAAATTTTTTAATAACTTAATTCCAACTACACCGGATTTTTCAGGATGAAACTGCACACCGTAGAAATTTTCTTTTTGCACTGCAGCAGAAAAATTAATTTCATAATTGCAAGAAGCTATTGAAAATTGATTTGCTGGCACATAAAAAGAATTTGCAAAGTAGAAATAAGTTTCATTTTCAATTTCATCAAATAATTTTGATTTATTATTTATAAAAATTTTATTCCACCCCATGTGTGGCACTTTAACTTTTTCTGAATTAAATTTTTTTGCTGCTACGGGAATAATACCTAGACATTTAACGTTGCCTTCTTCTGAATAATCGCAAAGTAATTGCATGCCGAGACAAATTCCCAAAAAAGGCTTTTTACATTTTTGGATAATGTCAGTTAAATTTTGTGAATTAATATTATTCATAGCAGAAGAAGCTTCGCCCACGCCCGGGAAAATTATTTTCTCACTTTCATTTATTTCTTTGGCGTTGTTTGTAACAATAAAGTCAGCGTTCAAATCGTCGAGCGCATTAATTACAGATTGAATGTTTCCTGCTCCATAATCGATTATAGCAATCATAAGACACCTTTAGTAGACGGCAAGTCATTTTTATTTCTTGGGTCATATTTAAAAGCCTCATTTAACGATTTTGCAACAGCTTTAAACATAGATTCAATTTTATGATGGTCATTTTCTCCGGATGTTTTTAGATAAATATTTGCTCGCATTCCTTGGGCAAGTGACTTAAAAAACTCTTTTGTCAATTCGGTAGGAAAGTCGCCAACATATTCTCTGTTAAATTTACACTTAAAAACAAGGTAAGGTCTTCCTCCCAAATCGATGGCGCATTGTGTAATTGAATCATCCATAGGGAGTAGAAATCCATAACGAGAAATACCGCGTTTATCACCTAAAGCTTTGTCTATTGCTTCGCCAAGTGCTAAACCAACGTCTTCTACCGTATGATGTTCATCAACATATAAATCGCCTTTTACAGATAAAGTTAAATCAATATTCGAATGCTTTGCTAATTGTTCAAGCATGTGGTTAAAAAAGCCTAAACCTGTGTTAATCTTATACTTCCCTGAACCATCTAAATTTACTGAGATTTTTATTTTGGTCTCTTTAGTGGTTCTTTCATATTTTACTTTTCTGACTGGGCTTTTTTCTTTCATAGTATTTTCTTCAGTTCGTCAATAAATTTTTTGTTTTCTTTTTCGGTGCCTACCGTAACACGTAAGCAGCCTTTAACTTGATTGCTTCTATCACGTATAATTATTCCTTTTGCTGCCAATCTTTCATAAATAATTTTTGGTTCTTCTACTTCAAATAATATGAAATTTGAGTCCGATGGGTAAACTTTTTTAATCCCTCTTATTTTGTCCAACTCATCTATCAAATATTTTCTTTCTGATATTATTTTGTTTTTTAATTTTTCTTTTTCCCCGATATTCTCTAATGCTTCAATAACTTTTGCTGAAGTTAGTTTATTTAGGTTGTAAGGAAGTTTGATTTTGTAAAGGTAATTAATAATTTCTGGTTGAGCGATGCAATATCCACATCTAATTCCTGCTAAACCCCAAGCTTTAGAGAATGTTCTAAGTAATATGATGTTTTTCAAATCTATTGTTTTGACTAAATCTATTTCTTCTTCTGCAAAATCATAATAAGCTTGGTCAACTACAATGATAGCTGGGAACTCTTTAGCTAAGCGTAATATGGAGCTTTGCTCAATTAAATTGCCTGTCGGATTATTAGGAGAACATAGAAAAATAATTTTTATTTTTTCATCGAAAGAATTTTTAACAGCGTTAAAGTCTATTTGAAATTTTTTGTTTAACTCTACCTTTACAACTTCAACGTCGTTGATATTACAAGCTACTTCGTACATTCCATAAGTTGGTTCTAATATCATAGCTTTGTCTTTGCCAGGAGTACAGAATATTCTTATAGTTAAGTCAATAATTTCGTCTGAGCCAACTCCAATGAAAAGATTTTGTGGATTTACATTTATGTATTCAGAAAGTCTTTCTTTAATTGTTCTATGATAAGGATCTGGATATCTATTGAGCATTAAGCCATTATCATTAACCACACTACCGTAAGCATTTTCATTTGCATCCAGCAAAATTATAGATTCATCTTGCGGCAGATGAGATTCTCTGGCAGAGGTATACGGTTTTAGTTTTTCAATGTTTTCTCTAACTAATTTTCCTATGTCCATTTTGCCATCCTTATTTTTACAGCGTTTGCGTGAGCATTTAGTTTTTCTTCTTCCGCCATTTTTATTACAGTTCTAGAAATTTTTTTAAAGCCCTCTTTTGACACTTCCTGAAATGTTATTCCTTTCATAAAAGATTCTACACTAACACCTCCAACTGATTTAGAATATCCCATTGTGGGTAGTGAATGGTTAGTTCCTGATGCATAATCACCTATGCTTTCTGTTGAGTATCTGCCAATAAAAACTGACCCGGCATTTTTAATTTTGTTAATGAGTCTTTTTGCATTCTTAAAATTCAGTATTAAGTGCTCTGGAGCATAAATGTTCGAAAGTGTAACAGCGTCTTCTATTTTAGTGACAACTAAGATGAAAGACGATTTCAATGATTCTGTTATAATTTTTCGGCGGGGAAGACTGCTGACTTGTTTTTCCATCTCATCTTTTACTTGTCGAGCAAGATTAAAATCATCTGTAATTAAAATTACTTGGGAATCTGCGCCATGCTCTGCTTGCGAGAGCAAATCAGCTGCAACATGTGCAGCATTGGCAAATTTATCTGCAATTATGAGTAACTCGCTTGGTCCTGCCAACATGTCAATTGTGCATCCACTTGAATCAATACTTACAAGACTTTTCGCTGCTGTTACGTATTGATTTCCTGGACCAAAAATTTTGTCGACTTTTTTAATTGATTCAGTTCCATAAGCCATCATTCCAATTGCTTGTGCACCACCTATGTTATAAAATTCTGTAATATTGCATTTGAGAGCAGCATAAGCCATTTGTGGACTAATCTTATTATCATTTAATTTAGATGTTACAATTACTCTTTTACAGCCAGCAATTTTTGCTGGAATTCCGAGCATTAATAATGTAGAAAATAGTTCAGCACTTCCTCCGGGGATATATAATCCTACATTCTCTATTGGTAAAAATATTTTCTTACATTTTATTCCTTTCGTTGTCTCGATTGAATAGCCATTCGGTTTTTGGTATTTATGAAAATTGTAGATATTATTTGCTGCTGTATCAATCGCTTCTTTTAATTCTTTATCAATTTTTTTTGCAGCATTAATTATCGTGTTACGAGGCACTAAAAAATTTTTACCTCTGAGGCCATCGTATTTTTTAGCGTATTTGATTAACGCTTTGTTGCCTTTTTGCTTTATATCTTCAAGAATCGGTTTTACAGTTTTAATTGCACGTTCGTTGTTTATCGCTGTTCTTGAAAATAATCGCTCAATAGTTTGATTTGAAGTTTTGTTGTAAGTATAAATTTTCATAATATCATGTTATCTATTGTTAGAAGCAAAATATCTGATGCGCCAACTTTTTTTAAATTGCGTAATATGTCCCAAAACTTATCAGAAGGTATTACAGCATGAACTGCCACCATCGATTCATCTGCCAAGGGAAGAATAGTTGGACTTTTTAGTGCTGGCAGAACACTTTTTATTTTTTCTATTGCACTCTTAGGTGCGTTCATCATTAAATACTTAGATGATTTAGCTTTAAGCGCAGAATCAATACGAAAAAGTAGTTCTTCAAATACATTATTCTTTTTTTCGTCTTTATGAATAAATTTATTTGCAATTAAGACAGCTTCTGATTCAAACACATCAAATGATTTTTTAAGCTTATGTAATTTTAATGTGTTACCGGTCGAAACTAAGTCGCAAATTGCATCTGCTATACCAAGTGATGGAGCAGTTTCAACTGAGCCACTAATTTCTACTATAATTGAGTTGAGATTATTTTTTTTAAGGAAGTCATTGAGTAAATTAGGATATGAGGTAGCGATACGTAGCCCATTGAATTCATTTAGTTCTTTTACTTCTTTGCTTTCCGGCACGGCAAGAGAAAATTTACACTTACCAAAACCAAGTTTTCTTATTATTTCTGCATCTGCTTTTTTCTCGTAAAATACATTCTCACCTACAATTCCTATATCGGCTACTCCATCTTTAACGTATTCTGGAATGTCATCGTCTCGTAAATAAATAATATCCATATCGAAATTTTGTACTGAGATTATAAGTCTATCGTTATAATCCTCTATTTCTAATCCCGCTGTTCTTAACAATTGAATTGATTTTTGAGTTAGTCTGCCATTTTTTTGTATAGCTAATTTTAAGTTACCGTTAAGCATACATGCTCCATAAAAAAAAACCCCGACTTTAGCGTCGGGGTTGTGTGAGTAAATAATATTAAACTGACTAAACTAATCCGACGCCTCTTGGAGGTATAAAATGATAATGATGATAATATGTATGGATTAGCCTTGTCATTTCGCGTTCATTTTTGTACTGCAAAAATAAGCATTTTGGATTTAATGTCAATACTTTTACTGCTGTATTGTTGTTAGTTCCATTGGTGTCCAAAATAATTTTGGAATCAAATCCCGAAGGGATGGATACCCAAATAAATTTATAATACAATCAAATTCTTATGGGAATACATCCCTTCGGGAATTGTTTTTCTTAATTAGTTGATAAAACCTATCTCGTCCCTACGGGACTTTTGAATTCATAGGGTTGTAAATCTTCTAGAAATATTCAATCCCTAACGGGATTATGATAATGTTAAAATAACAATCCTCAAAAGCTTTTTGTCAAATTAGGGACAAAATATCTATAGAAAGAGATAATCCCAACATACCACAAGGTGTGGGAATCCACCACTTCGTGGGTGGTGAATTCTCATCGTGGGTGAATTCTCATCAAAAAGTCCCGTAGGGACGATATAAAAAATTATTTTGGACAGATATGGTTAGTTAAGTTCTATGTCCTAATTGCATAAAAAATAGAAAGTTATAAACTACTAAGCGCAATACAAAGACTACTTTATTTATGAAGATTATAAAAATATTTTTTATTTATATTTATTCATCGAATTGATAGGATTTATATGCAGCTAAGAGTTAATATGAGATATAAAGAAAATTATTGTTCATTACTAAAAACAGGCATTAAGTTTGAATTTCACATTGCAAAGCAAGTAAGGGAGCAGTATCAATTTGATGATGAGCTTTTTTCTATTAACGGCAATGTAATTTTTGCAGATTTCAAAAGTGTACGTCTTTTTGTTCAAAAAATAAACTCGAAAAGAAATTACGAACTTCATGTAAGACCTGGTGAGGTTAACGCTGCTGGGTTGATTGATGAAATTTATCATTTTATACTTAATGAGTATGAAAATCGTGTGAATCCAAACGTATTTCAAAAGGCAGTTAATTTTTTAATTGAAGAAGTTAATGCAGATTCACTTAACAATGTGTTGTCTGATTTTATCGATGTGTTTCCACCTATTGATGTTTATAACGGAAAATTAAATACTGCAGATTACCTAAATTCTTCAACGGAAAACAAATCTCATATAGAAATTACATTACAAGAAATTATAACGCTTTATTTCGCCAATTTTAATCCGGCTAATCAGCGAATTATTGAGCTTTTCGATGAAAATTATTTAAATGAAAAGAGCTTATATAATTTTCTGATAAAAAAATTGGATGAGTTCTTTCAGCGAGAGAAAAAGTTTGGGCCTGATAACCAAGATATTTTTTCGTTTTTAAAAACGCCAATTATTAAAAATCCTAACAGTCACGAAGCTCAACTCGATTTTATTTTTGAACGATGGGGCGTACTTATTAAAGAAAAATTTGGCAATAGAATTTTACAAAGCAAAGATTTAATGAAAGAAGATTTACGCTTTGAATTTTTGGGAGGAGGAGCTCCAACAGCAGTACCTAAGTTTAAAGATAAAATGAATGATGCAGATTTTCTTACACTTGGTAAATCGGGCTATAGATACGCTGAAGATATTTGGAAAGATTACGAAGAGCCGAAGAACTTCACAGAAGATATTGATTGGATGCCAAAAGTAGTTTTGATAGCAAAAAATGTTTACGTATGGTTAGACCAGTTATCCAAAAAATACCAAAGAACAATTAAAACTTTAGATCAAATCCCCGATGAAGAATTAGATTTATTAGCTAATTGGGGATTTAACGGCTTGTGGCTAATTGGTATTTGGGAAAGAAGCAGTGCATCACGTAAAATAAAACACTTATTGGGAAACATTGATGCAACTGCTTCAGCATACTCACTCTACGATTATCAAATTGCAAGTGATTTAGGAGGCGAGGACGCATTCAATAATTTAAATGCTCGTGCATTTCAACGAGGCATTCGTCTTGCAAGTGATATGGTGCCAAATCATACAGGTATTTTTTCCAAATGGATTTTGGAAAAGCCGAATTATTTTATTCAAATTGATTATTCACCTTTCCCAAATTACACTTTTAATGGACCTGACCTTTCTGATGATCCATCTATCCAAATTCGAATTGAAGACCATTATTGGAATCGTTCTGATGCTGCAGTCGTTTTTCAAAGAATTGATAATCGTACTGGAGAAATACGTTACATTTATCACGGTAACGACGGCACTAACATGCCATGGAATGATACTGCTCAACTTAATATGATTAAACAAGAAGTAAGAGAAGCAGTAATTCAAAAAATCTTAGAAGTCGCAAGGAAATTCTCTATTATTCGATTTGATGCCGCAATGACCTTAACCAAACGTCATTTCTCACGTTTATGGTATCCACCACCTGGTCAAGGTGGCGATATCCCATCTCGCTCTGATTTTTCAATGACACAAAGTGAATTTGATAAATTATTCCCAACAGAATTCTGGCGTGAGGTGGTCGATAGAATTAATTCTGAAATGCCAAATACTTTGTTACTTGCAGAAGCATTTTGGCTAATGGAAGGATATTTCGTACGTTCACTCGGTATGCATCGTGTCTATAATTCTGCTTTTATGCACATGATGATGAAAGAGGAAAACGAAAAATATCGCGACCTTATTACTAATACATTAGAATTTGAGCCTGAAATATTAAAAAGATATGTTAATTTTATGAGCAATCCAGACGAGGAAACAGCTATAAAACAATTTGGGACAGACGACAAATATTTTGGTGTTTGCACTTTAATGGTTACTTTACCCGGTTTACCAATGTTTGCTCATGGACAAATTGAAGGTTTCACTGAAAAATACGGCATGGAATATAAAAAGGCTTATTATCAAGAATCACCTTTGCAATGGCTTATCGAAAGACATGAAAGAGAAATTTTTCCATTAATAAAAAAGCGCTACATCTTTGCTGGAGTAGAAAATTTTTGGCTGTTCGATTTCATCGATAGCTTTGGAAATGTTAACGAAAATGTTTTTGCGTTTACTAATATGGCACAAGGTGAGCGTGCTGTAGTTTTTTACAATAATAAATTTGAATACACCTCTGGTAAAATTTATCGTTCAACATCTAAACTTGTAAATGAACAACTACAAACTAAAACATTGTCAGATGCCATTAAAATAAATACTTCTAAAAACTACTTTTATGTCTATCGTGAATTAAATTCGAAATTGGAATTTATTAAAAGTGGTGAAGACATAGCTCAGAACGGATTCAGTGTTGAACTACATGCTTTCAAATATAAGGTTTTTATCGATTTTAAAGAGGTTTATGATGACTCTGGTGCATGGCAAAAATTATGTGAAAAATTAGATGGCAGGGGAGTGTCAAATATTCAACAAGAGAAAATTTTGATGACCTTAGAACCAGTCCATAAATCTTTTGGGGATTTATTTTTGCCTGAGACGATTGAAGGTTTTATAAACTATTTATTTGAAACGGGGAAAAATAATAGTGCTAATACGATTGTTGAACCTTTAGAGAATAAGTATAAAAATCTGCTCAAAGAGATAACAAGATATTGCTCAATTGAAGTCGATCATTCCCAGATGATAAGTAATTTTATTTCTGTTGCAGAATCTGCTCATAATTTGAATTCAGTTTTATGCAACGAATTCCCAGTTGATAAAAATATTGTGAATAAAAATATACAAGATATGATTGTTTTTTCTATCATCAATAATTATAAAGAAAATATTGTTCTACTTTTGCTGTGGGATACAATTAGAAATTTAAAAGAATTATTTGAAGATAAAGGTAAAATTAACAAGAGCAACTTCATTAATAAACTTATGCTTGATATACCAATAAAAAATATTTTGATGGGAGTAACGCACAATGATACTAATCTCTATTACGAAATATCACTATTAAATGTTTTATTCCATAATAAAGTCAATCTTCTAAATTTATTTGAGATTAATTACGAAGAAAAGCAAATAGATAACATTACTAAAACAACTAAAGATAATTATCTCAGTTTAATTGACTCTTTTTTTGAAAATGAGCATGTTAAATTTTATTTGGGTGTAAATTGTTTCGAAGGTGTTTGGTATTATAATAAAGAAAGGTTCGAAGAACTACTTAAGTGGATTTTAACTATCAACTTACTTTCACTTTATACAAATGATAAAAATAAAAGCAAAGAAGAAATAGCCATTTTTTACATAAAAAAACTATCCAAATTATATAGTTCTATCGTTACACTCTCAAATGAATGTGGGTATAAATATGATTTTTTAAAAGAGAAATTGAAGAATTTAATTTTAGATAATAATCTTAAATTAATATGAAAAGGTAGACACTACATCGTGTGGATGTCTACCTTTTTCAGGAGGTGTGAGAACAATCTTAATTCTGATTTATTCTACAAATTAAAATTATATCTTAATCCTATACTGCTTGTCATACCTACAAAATTATAACCGTCATTGTAAAAGCCGAGGTCGGCATTTAACCCAATGTTGTTAAATAAAGCATAGTCTATTCCAACACCAACTCTTCCGTTGAGTTTAGTTTTTGTTTCTGTAGGATTTGTTATAGAGTATTCAAATTTTCTGTTTGTCAAAACTATCCCCATAGAAAAGTATGGTCTAATCTTGTTAAATACAAAAGGTGTTAGGTATAATGAAAGATGAGTACGCAAATCCTTTTCGTTTCCGGAAATATTTTCCATGTTTCCGCTTAAATATTCACCAGTGAATGCAAGAGTGAGATTTTTGTTAAAAGAATAACCTAATATAATTCCGTAACCAGATGGATTATTGATTTCACTTATTCTGTTATTCTGGCTTGAATTGTTAAACCATGAACCTACAACTCCCACTGAAAACCTATTTTGACTAAATAGGTCGGAATTAGCAAACAGCGACAATAATAAAATTACTGTAATACTAATCGAGCGTTTCATATTACCTCCTATTTGTTTGTAGTTAAAAAATTGAGACATTTTTTATTATTTATTCATCTCACATTACTAAAAAGTGTTTTCATTCTAATGCTTGCAACAGCAAATCCAAGTATTGTTAATGCTAAAAGATGGATAACTTGTAGATATACATCAGAAAAACTTGCACCCATTCTAATTATTCTTATATATGCATTGTAGAAAGGTGTAATGGGAATTAAATATGCTATTACTTTTATGTAAATTGGCATTGATTGGATTGGCCAACTGTACCCAGAAATTAAAAAAACGGGATACGATGTTAATGTTAAAAATTGTAATGAGATTATCTTTTTCTTAAAAAAGGAAGAGATAAAAATACTTATGTAAATCACAGAAGCTATAAGTAAAACTACTGTCAATGACAGTGCGAACCAACTGCCTAATATATTTATAGAGAATACCTTAAAGTTAATAGTGAGAAAAAAAAGTGAATAACTTAGATAAAGAATAAAATAGAATAATCCCTTACCGTGAATTGCATCAGTTACATTCCCTTTTGTCAAATAAAATAACTCGCTTAAAGTACCTAATTCTCTTTCCTTAGCAATGCTTTCCGATAGTCCTATAAGCAGCGTTTGATGTATAATTAAGATTAATATAGCAGGTATTAAAAAATCACCATAAGTTTCAGTAAAACTGAACATGGGATGTATTTCTCCATGTATGGGCTCTATTAATTCTTTAGCTTGCTCGTACGAATAGCTATTAGATAAAAAATATTTTAGTCGAATTTCAGCACCTGCATACGCAATTGTTTCATTAATGGCTTTGTTAATATCATTAGAGACTAAAAAGCGACTTGAATTAAGATATAACTTCAAGTCAGCGCCTTTACCACTTTTGAGATTCTTTTCAAAATTTTTTGGGAAAAAAATCATAGCCTGAGCATTTCCTGTGTTAATTTCTTTAACTCCATTGGAAAAATCTGACACTACTTCATATACTTTTATTTTTTGGTGAGCATCAAAATTTCTTATCAATTCTTTTGTAATTGATGAATTATCCATGTCAACTACAACTATTCTTACGTTTTCTTCAGTCTTATTAGAATAAATGGAGCTGTAAAAAAATGAATAGAAGATAGGTGCCAATAATAAGACGGCGATTAAATTCACATCTTTTGAGATTACTTTGATTTCTCTTTTAAAGACAGTGATAATATTTTTTATTCTTTCTTTCATAATTTTTTGATTTTGTATTTAAGTATCAGAATAGATAGCAAGAATGAACCTATTGTAAACAAGGTAAGAATTCCGATTTCAGGAATAACAGTTGCAATAGGTGTATCCATCAAATAAAGTTTTAAAAATCCATTTAGAAAGTGAGTAAAAGGCATTAATTGAGCTAATACTCTTGGTATTAAAGGCATAGCCCAAATCGGGAAAGTAAATCCACTTAGTATAAATGCAGGGGTATTTATAAAAACAGCAAATTCTGTTGCCAAAAGTTGATTGTGAAAAATAGAAGAAATCAACAGACCAAGCATCACACATGAAATAATGTAGTAAATAATAAATAAAGCTACGAGAAGAACATTTCCATGAATTGGTATATTGAGTAAAGGGAAAATGATACCTAAAATTAAAAATACGTTTACTGTGTGAATTAATATAAGCGGTAAAGATTTGCCTATTAAAATTGCAGATAAATTATTGTCTGGGATTTTTAATAGTTTCTCGAAAGAATTATCTGTGAATTCTGAACCAATACTTACAGCTGCAGTAATTATTATTATTATTTGTAAACTAAATGCAATTAAACCTGGGACTAAATAGCTGAGGTAACTGTAATTTGGGTTATATAATGAATTTGTATCAAGCCTAATTGGGTTAATTAAATTAATAGCACTTTCCTTGCTAAGTTTTTTTGCCTCTAATTTTTTTAATAATATTCCACCCGAAATTGTTCTTAGTATAGTTAGTCCATCTTTATAAATTATATTACTTACAATTAAGTTAGATGCATTAATATAAATAACAACAGTGGAGTTTTCGCCTTTTTTAATTTTATTTTCAAGCCCTTTAGGTATGTAGAATGCAGCTACAATTTTTCCTTGTCTCATACTTTGTTTAATTTCTTCTACTGAAGTAAAGTAATGCATAATCTTCATAGAAGAAGTGCTTTCGACTGATTCAGTAATTTTTCTAGAAAGCATACTATAATCTAAATCGCATATTCCCACTGGCAGTTCCCTTACAAGTTCATTCTTGTATATTAAAGCATAAAGAAAGAAAATAATTAATGATGTTATTATGGATAAGACATATATAGTTTTCTGTTCAGTGATTCTTTTGAACTCTCTTAGTACAATTTCTTTAATGTTTTCAATAGACTTTTTCATGTTCTTTTTTTAAATAAAAACTATGTTTTACATTTTAATATTTACTGTCATACCTGGCCTTAAGTTGTTTATTGGTGATTTGCTTCTCAGATGTATTTCAAAAGTTTTCAAATCAAACTCACCTTTTTGATTTGTAGGTTTCCAAGTTGCAAAATCTGCCATAGGGGAGATGTACGTAACTTCAAATTCATATTCAGAATTATTGAGTGCAGGGACAAATCCTTTAAAGATTTTTCCCATTTTGATTGTGTCCATTTTATCTTCTCGTACTTGAAGAACCACGTAGGAATTTCTTAAATCCAGAATTGTAAAAATTGGGTAACCACTGTTTATTACTTCACCAGTATTTGCAATAATTTTACTTACTTCTCCATCAATAGGTGATTTGATAATTAGTTCATCTTTATAAGCACATGCTTCGTTGAAAGCATTTTCTGCTTGATGATATAAAGACTCTGCTGCATCAATTTCTTCTGGTCTAGCTCCTTTCATTACCATCTCGTATTTTGCTTTTGCTGCTTCCATCTGTGCTTTAGCAGAGTTGTATTTGAATTGCATTTCATCCATTTCTTGTTTTGTTATTACAGAATCTTTGAAAAGTTTCTTAAATCTTATCCAAGTTTTTTCGACATAATTAAATTGTTCTTTTGCTTGAATGTATAATTGTTCAACAGCTATTTTTTCTTCTGGACGAGCACCGTTTTTAGCCATTTGTAGTTTTGCTTTTGCTGCTTCCATCGCTCCTTTTGCTTGTTCTACTTTTGCATCCATTTCTTTGCTTTCTAAACTTGCTAAAACTGATCCCTTGTCGATGTGCTCACCCTCGTTGACATATATAGTATCAATTCTACCTGGGATTTTAGAGGCTACGTCAATTTCGGTTGTCTCAACTATCCCCGTTAAAACTTCTTCATTAGAGGTGAATACAGAAGCGATTAAAAATATTAAAGAGATGAGCATTATAAAGATTGGTATTGATACAACTATTTTTCCTTTAGTCAATTTCATTTTGGTTCTCCTATTCATACCAGATTCTTAAAAATTTATTAGGGTTACCTTCAGCAAGAAACAATGAACTTAGTGTTTCGTAGTAGTCAAAAAGTGATTTTAAGCGATCAACTTTCACTTTTTCTAATGAAAGTTGTGCGTCAATTACTTCAAGCGAAGTTGCCATTCCAGCTTCAAATCTTTTTTCGTTTTGTTTTAAATTTTCTAATGCAAGTGATTCGGTCACACTAAGTTTTTCATATCTCGTTTTTGCATTTTGCATGTCCTTGTACGATTTATCGATCCATAAAGAAACTTGTTTTCTAACATCCGATTCTAAGAACTTTAATTCATTTTCAAGATGTTTAGCAGATTGTAAATTGAGATAATCTTTAAATCCCTTAAAAATATTTAGGTTAAACTGAATCCCAACAGCCCAGCGTGGTTCTAAACTTGATAAATATTGAGGATACATCTCATACTTTCCAAAAGCGACAATTTTTGGTAGAAATTCTGACCTGGCAATACTAAAATTTTGATTAGCTTCAATATTTTTTTCTTGAATTATTTTTAGTAGTGGTTGGCTTTCAAAAGCGTTTTGTTTGAATACATTAACAGAATCTTTGATTTCTTTGAAAACAAGTGAGTCAGTAAGCACAAAAGAAGTATTTTGGTCTATGCCTAAAGATTTTTTTAGTATTATCCATGATAGTTCTAGATTGTTTTTATCTGTTGATAAATTATTTTCAGCTTCTGCTACTGCTACTTTTGCACGCAGGTAGTTGTTGACAGCAATTAACCCCTCATCATACAATTTTTTAGCTTCTTTTTCATGGTTTCGCATTCCATTTAAAACTTCTTCTCTTGTTTTTACAACATTATTGAGTAGCAGTACTCTTAAATAATTGACTATAATTTCGCTTTCTATTTCATTTTTTACTTTTGTTAATTCTATCTCAGCCGATTTTTTTTCGGCTGTGGCATAATTTTTTGCAGCAATTAATTTTCCACCTAAAAACAAAGGCTGTGTAATAAAAAGCGTAGCAGTCCAATAGTTTTGTTTTTTGAAAGTTTCTTCAAATGAAGGTATTGTACTATTTAATGTGCTTAGTGTTTGAGAGAATATATTGTTTTTAATTTCTATAGGAAGAGGGTTACCATTGTTTAAAATGTTGTAAATATTAGCAAGCTCGACTTGATTTTTAGCTTGAAGATTGGTTATTACTTCTTTAATTGGGTTTAGATCTATATTAAGTTCTTGATTTAGATGAGTAAAATTTCCTTCAAGCATTATTGACGGTAAAAAGTTTCCATAAGAAGATAAATCATCAAATTTTTTTTGAGCAAATCTTTCATAGAACTGCTTAATTTTATCATTGTTCTTAAGTCCAATATTAATTGCTTCGGATAATGATAAAGTTTGTCCAAAAGTTAAATTGTTGCATAGGACTATTATTAAGAAAGGGGAAATTTTCTTTATTAGTTTCATCATATTCCTCATTGAATAATGAACCATAATTCATTAATAAAGCAAAAAAAATTATTTTTGTATTCCATGTTTAATTAAAAATTTCACATTTCTTCTTATTTTATTTAGTGAATATTTATTTTGATCTTTAGCCCAAAGATGAAGAAGATTTCGCAAAGCACCGAATATAAAGTGACGAAATACTGATAAATCAATATTTGGATCAAACAAATTTTGTTTAATTCCTTCTTTTATAACTAGCTCGCCTTGGTCTAAAAACATATCGTAGTATTTTGTAAATTTTTGGTTAGTAGATTGAATTAAGTGGTTTTGTTCGTTAACAAAAACAACTGCTAATGATGGATTTTCTGTAAATATGTCAAATACAAGGTCGATCATAGCATCAATTTTTTCGATAGGAGAGATAGCAGTGTTTTCAGCAACTGATTTTAATTCCACAAACAATTTTTGCCATAGTTTTTCGAATATTTGCAGTAGTATACTCTCTTTATTTTTAAAATAAATGTAGACGCTTCCTGTGGCTACATTTGCTAATTCTGCTATTTTTGATATTTTGGCTTTATGATAACCATAATCTGCAAAGACTTTTATTGCTGCTTCCAAAATATCTTTTTCTTTATTCCCTTCTTTAACTCTCATTTTCGTTAAAGAAATTATTAATGAATAACGATTCAAAAATAAATAAAAATTAAATATAAAGTCAATACAACAAAAATTTTTTTTATACTTTCCAAATTTTGCACTTAATCTTGCTTTTTCACTGCTTATTATCTCAATCTTTTATTTGGCTGCAAAGTTTAATATTGCTAATTTTGATTTCGAATTTATAATTGTATAGGAGAAAAATTGTGGTCATTGGAGTTCCAAAAGAAGTAGCTTCCGGCGAAAACAGAGTAGCAATTGTGCCGGATGTAGTGCCAAAGTATATTAAAAAGGGGTACCAAATTTTAGTTGAAAAAGGGGCAGGGATTAATGCTGGATTCCCCGACGAAAAATATGAGAGCGCTGGTGCCAAAATTCTAAGTGACGTAAATGACCTATATTCCTCATCTGATATTATCTTGAAAGTGCAAAGACCAACTGAGCATCCTACCTTAAAAAAACACGAATTGGAGCTGATGAAGAAAGGCACTTTATTGATTACTTTTATGTATTCCCTCCATTACCCCGAATTAGCTAAAAAGTGTGCTGAATTGGGTATTAATGTTATTTCGATGGATGCAATACCCAGAACTACAATAGCACAAAGAATGGATGCCCTTAGCTCTCAATCTAATATTGCCGGTTATAAAAGTGTAATAATAGCAGCAAATCATTTAAAGAAAATATTTCCTTTGATGATGACTGCTTCGGGCACAATTTCACCAGCAAAGGTTGTAATAATGGGTGCTGGCGTAGCAGGTTTACAAGCTTTGGGTACAGCAAAAAGACTTGGCGCCGTTGTTGAAGTCTCTGATGTTCGTCCCGCAGTCAAACAGGAAGTAGAAAGTTTGGGCGGTAAGTTTATTGATATGCCAACCAGTGAATCAATGCAGGATGCTAGTGGTTATGCAAAAGAGCAGTCAGAAGAGTTTTTAAGAAAACAAAAAGAAATAATTTTTAAACATGTGACTGAAGCCGATATTGTTATAACTACCGCTTTAATTCCCGGTAAAAAAGCACCGATATTAGTTACTGAAGAAATGGTGAAAAATATGCGTCCAGGTTCAGTTGTGTTGGATATGGCAGTAGAGTTCGGCGGTAATTGTGAAATAAGTGAAAAAGGTAAAACTGTTGTAAAACACGACGTAACAATTGTTGGCGAACCAAACTTGCCAAGTTTAGTGCCTTATCATGCAAGTGAAATGTATGCTAAAAATCTTTATAATCTTATTGAATATTTTACGAAGGAAGAAGGTAAGTTTAATTTTAACATGGAAGATGAGATTTTGAAAGGTGCTACTATTGTAAAAGACTCACAAGTTATTCACGAAAGGACAAAAGCCTTGTTATAAAATTTTTCAAATAAAAAAAGGATAATAAATATGGAAGGTACTGGCATTTTAATGTTAATCTACGTTTTTGTGCTTGCTATATTTGTAGGCTTTGAGTTGATTACTAAAGTTCCGCCAACGCTTCATACACCATTGATGTCTGGCTCAAATGCAATTTCAGGTATTACAATTGTTGGAGCGATATTATCAGCTGGCTTACAAGAATTTACAGTAAGCACAATACTTGGTTTAATTGCTATGATTTTTGCCACTATCAATGTGGTAGGCGGTTACTTAGTAACAGATAGAATGTTAAAAATGTTCAAAAAAAAGTGAGATGAACAATGAGTGTAATCATAGAAATCTCTTATTTAATTTCATCCATACTTTTTATTTTTGGAATTAAACAATTAGCCTCACCAAAAACTGCACGTCAAGGAAATTTCTTATCTGCTGTTGGTATGTTTATTGCCATAGTTGTAACACTGCTTGATAGGAATGTATTAACTTATGAATGGATTATAATTGGATTTATTATTGGTGCGCTTGCTGGTTCTATTATGGCTTATAAAACACCTATGACGGGTATGCCTCAAATGGTAGGTTTGTTAAATGGTTTTGGCGGTGGTGCATCAATGCTTGTTGCAATTTCAGAGTATTACAAGATTCAAAATTTTATTCAGTTTACGGGTGACCTTCAAACAAATATTACAATTATTCTTAGTATTCTTATAGGAGCGGTCACATTTACTGGTTCGTTAATAGCTTTTGGTAAGTTGCAAGGGTTAGTAACTGGCAGGGTTGTTAAATATCCATTGCAGCATCCAATTAATTTACTTCTGCTTTTAAGTGTTTTTGCAGGTGGAGCCTATTTTGTAATTGACCCAACTAAAGGTTCGCTTGTAATTATAATTGCAATTGTGTCCTTAATACTTGGTGTCTTATTAGTGCTGCCAATAGGCGGCGCTGACATGCCAGTTGCAATTTCTCTTCTTAATTCTTATTCAGGTCTGGCTGGTTCTATGACTGGATTTGTCTTGAGAAATAATGAATTAATTATTGCTGGTGCGTTAGTTGGTGCATCCGGAATTATATTGACGAATATAATGTGTAAAGCAATGAATCGTTCGTTAATGAATGTTGTGTTGGGCGGTTGGGAATCTGCAGGGGCATCGAGTTCGTCTTCAACTGCCGAATCTCCAAAAGGACAAGTAAAATCAGTCGACGCCGAAGAACTTGCTATGTTGTTTGATGCTGCATCAAGTGTGATTATTGTGCCAGGTTATGGAATGGCAGTTGCTCAAGCGCAACATGCAGTTAGAGATCTTGTAAATGCTCTCGAAGCTAAGGGTAAAAAAGTCAGATTTGCAATCCATCCTGTAGCTGGCAGAATGCCTGGACATATGAACGTGCTCTTAGCCGAAGCTCAAGTACCTTATGAAAAGTGCTTCGCAATGGAAGATATTAATGACGATTTTTCTAATACCGATATTGCTCTTGTTATTGGCGCAAACGATGTTGTTAATCCTGCTGCAAGACACGACCAATCAAGCCCAATTTATGGAATGCCAATCCTAAATGTTGATTATGCTAAAACTGTTGTAGTTAATAAGAGGTCACTTAATGTTGGCTATGCAGGAATTGACAATGAATTGTTCTTTTACCCAAATACTTTAATGTATTTTGGCGATGCTAAGGATGCTATTACTAAGTTGACTCACGAAATTAAAAATCTGTAGATCGTCTTTATAAACATACTATTTAACAGAGCTGCCTCAGAAGTAATGATTCAATAATAAGTTCGTAAAGAATTTTGCTTTTGAGGCAGCCTCAATTTTCAAATAATATTTATCTGTTTCTTCTTCTCTAAAAACAACTTTAAAATAAACTTCTTTTAGTAATAATTTGACTAACCGACAATTATAATAGACCCAGCATTTGCCTTAGAGAATTATATGTTCACCTTTACTTGTGGCTTGTTGCTAAGGTTCACTTACCACTAAGTGTGGTTATCCACCACCCACCCACGAAGTGGCGAATTTTCGGAAGTGGTGAATTCTCATCGTGGGTGAATTCTAAAAATACCTTATCCTTTTTTTACCACCTTAGTAACATGAACAAAAAAAAGCGAACCAGACCTTATTAGCTTATTGAAAAATGACCATGCTTGCAGCAAGCAAGTTTCTGCGTCTTCTTTTATATACAAGGACAAAGTTATTTTTTTATATGATATTGCATAATTGGGATAAGTTACATTCCATTTTTATTTTAGCTGCACAATTTGGTATTGTATATATGTTTCTAAAAAGATATATTACTCCACTAAAAATAAGACAACTTGTGAAATTAGAATTAATATGTAATGATATTCGAGTTCCATTAATACAATTTGAGTAGTTGTTAATACATCCTTGCAAGTATTTACCAGCCGAAATACTTCTTATTCCATAAATAAATGGAGAGTTTTTGTAAAAAAATCATTTTATGGTTTTGTCACTCACAAGAAAGATATATTTAGTACTCTCATTAGGATTCGCAATTGTTCTTGCAGTTAGTATAACCTCATACTATAGCTTTCATAGTTATACCGAAGAATTGAAAACTACTAATCATGTAAATGATATCAATAAGCAATTAGATGCAATTGAATTAACATTGATAGACCTTCAAAGATTTGAGCGCGGTTATATAATAACTGGCGATGATGAATTTTTAATGTTGTTTAATAAAACTATTGTTGAGGTAAAAAAGAAATTAGATGAATATGATAAACTTATTGCGAGTGAAGACTCAAATGACAAATGGAGTGATATATTAAGATCAAGTGTGGATAGGTTAATCAATACTTATAATCGCATCATACATTTAAGAAAAGAAAGAGGTTTTGAAGAGGCTGCTAAAGCGGTTAGGTCACGTGAAGGGAAATTAGCTTTAGATAAAATTCAAGAAGATATTAACCAAATTAGATTTGAAGAACAATTAAATCTGCAAAAAATCAAATCCTCAGTTAATGATAAGCTTACAATTTCGAAATATGTTATTGTGCTGGGCAGTTTTTTAAACCTTGTTATTGTAATTTTATTCAGCTTATTTTTAAGAGCAGATATAAAAGCGAGAGAAAAAGCAGAGAATTTATTAAAAGAAAGTGAAGAAGAATTTAGGTCTATTTTTGAACAAGCTGCTGTTGGTGCGGCTATTGTTTCAATAGATGGAAAGTTTTTGAAAACTAATTACAAGCTCTGTGAAATTTTAGGATATGATGAAAAAGATATCTGTTCGTTGTCATTTCCCGATATTGTCCATCCTCAAGATTTAAAAACACACTACGACTACATAAATAAAATTTTGTCAGGTGAAATAACAAGTTATACAACCGAAAAAAGATATATTAAAAAAGATAGGTCAACCATCTGGGTAAATGTGGCTGTCTCTGTAGTAAAAGATGAGAAAGCACAGCCTAAACACATGATAGTAGTTGTGGAAGATATTTCAGTAAGAAAAAAGCTCTCGTTAGAATTGCAAAATCTCAATCGTGAACTTGAAAATAAAATATCACTACGCACCGCACAACTGGAAGCTGCAAATAAGGAATTGGAATCTTTTACTTACAGTGTTTCACATGATCTAAGAGCACCACTAAGAGCAATAGACGGATTCAGTAAAATTATTTTTGAAGATTATTACGATAAATTAGATCAAGAAGGAAGAAGATTGCTTGAGATAATCGGTACTAATGTAAGTCGTATGGGTAAGTTAATTGATGACTTGCTCGCATTTTCTAGACTTGGCAAGCAATCACTTTTTAAGAGCGAGATTAACACTAACTTGCTGATTAATTCTATAATTAATGACTTAATGATTGACCAAACTCATAGAAAGATAGAGTTTAACATTCATAAGCTGCCAAACATTTATGCTGACCCAAACTTGATAAAACAAGCTTTTACTAATCTGCTATCTAATGCAATTAAGTATACAAGCAAAAAAGAAAATGCAATTATCGAAGTGGGAGCTAATTCCAGCGAAAATGAAAATGTCTTTTATATAAAAGATAACGGCGCTGGCTTTGATATGAGGTATTACGATAAACTTTTCGGGATATTTCAAAGACTACATACTGAAAAAGAGTTTGAAGGCACTGGAGTTGGATTAGCCCTGGTCAAAAAAATTATATTGATGCACGAAGGTAAAATTTGGGCTGAGAGCAAATTAAATGAAGGTGCTGTTTTTTATTTATCAATTCCTAAAAATGAGGTGAATTAAAAAATGAATAATAATGAAGTAGAAATCTTGTTAATTGAAGACAACCCAACTGATGCGGAGCTGACAATAAGAGCATTGAAAAAATTTAACCTTGCTAATAATATTTTGGTAATTGACGATGGTGAAAAAGCTCTGGAATATATTTTTGCTGAAGGTAGTTATTCTGGCAGAAATATAAACAAAAGTCCAAAAGTAATTTTACTCGATTTGAAGTTACCAAAAGTAAGCGGGTTGGAAATATTGAAAAAAGTTAAGTCTGATGAACGAACTAAGATTATTCCTGTAGTTGTTTTAACTTCTTCGCGGGAAGAAAGCGATTTAATTGCAAGTTATAAATTAGGCGTGAACAGCTTTATTGTTAAACCTGTTGATTTTACTTCCTTCGTAAGTGAAATATCAAAATTAGGGTATTATTGGCTGATTCTAAATAAAAAACCATCTTAATTTAATACTTACCAGAAGGGCGCTAAATGATTAAGATACTCTATTTAGAAGATAACCCGTACGATGTTGAAATTTTTGAACGATACTTGAAGAAAGCTTCTCTTGATTATCAACTTGAAGTTGTTGCAGATGAAAAAAATTTTAAGAGAGCACTCAAAGAATTCAATCCAGATGTAGTTGTTTCGGATTACAAACTGCCAAGGTTTAATGGAATTGAAGCATTAAAAGTTATGTTAGCTGAGGCTCATGATATACCATTTATTTTTATATCTGGCACTGTGGGCGAAGAAATTGCCATATCGACACTTAAACTTGGAGCTACGGATTACATCCTAAAAAATTATCCTGATAAAATTGTACCGGCTATTAAACGGGCAATCGAAGAAAGAAAGGAAAGGCAATTAAGAATTGAAGCTGAGACAGCTCTTAAAAAAAGCGAAGCGAAATATCGTTTACTTTTTGAAAAAAGTTTAGCCGCTGTGTTTAGTTCTAAAATTGATGGTACACTGCTTGAAGTTAACCAGACTTATTCGGAGATGCTGGGATATCAGTCGCCAGAAGAAATGAAAAAGCATAACGCAAGAGAATTTTATGTCTCACCAGAGGAAAGAGAAAAACTGATTACTATTCTTTTAGATCGTGGTGAAGTAAAAAATTATGAGCTTCAACTGAAGAAAAAAAACGGTGAGTTAATTAATGTTATAGAGAATATTGGAATATTAGAAGATGAAGAAAATAAGGAAAAAATTATTCATGGAACGTTGTTCGATATAACCGAATTGAAAAAGGCTGAACAAAAAATTCGAGAAAGCGAATTATTGTTTCATACACTTGCTCGATCTTCTCCAGTAGGAATATTTATGACACGAGCTGATGGTTATACAACTTATGTAAATCCAAGATGGTGTTATTTATCTGGAATTAACGAAAACGATGCCTTAGGTTATGGATGGCTTAAAGCGTTGCATCCGGAAGATAAAGATAGAGTCGTAAATGAGTGGAACGATGCTGTTAAAAGTAAAAGAACCTCTGTTGTTGAATATCGATTTATTAATGATAAAGATGAAATTATTTGGGTAATGGGACAGGCAGTACCCGAATTAGATGAACATAACAACGTTAAGGGTTACATTGGAACTATAACCGATATAACCAAAATAAAAGAATACGAACAAGAATTAATTGCTGCTAAAGAAAAAGCTGAGTCTTCAGATAAAATTAAATCCGAATTTTTAGCTCAAATTTCTCATGAGATAAGAACACCATTAAACGTGATTTTAAGTTTTGGCGAATTCATAAAAAATGAAGTAAGAAATTTTATTGATGAAGACACATTGGCAACTTTTAGTGTATTTGATTCGGCTGGTAAAAGAATAATTCGAACTATCGATTCTATACTAAACATGGCCGATTTACAAACTGGTGCTTATAAACCTTCACCAAAAAGATTTGACTTATACGATATTTTATTAATTGAATTGTTTGCAGAGTTTAAATCACAAGCCGAAGCAAAAAATTTAGAATTTTCGCTTGTAAAGAACATAGAGAACGCAAGTATATTTGCGGATGAATACAGCGTAAAACAAATTCTAAGTAATTTAATAGATAATGCAATTAAATATACTCCTAAGGGGAATGTAGTTGTAACTATAGAGCAAAACGAAAACAAAAACGTCTTAGTAAAAATAAAAGATACAGGCATTGGCATTTCTGAAGAATACAAAGAGAAGTTATTTGTGCCGTTTACTCAAGAAGAACAAGGCTATACGAGAAAATATGAAGGTACAGGTCTAGGGCTGGCAATTGTTAAAAAGTTCTGCACATTAAATAATATTAATATTAATGTAGAAAGCAAAAAGGGCAAAGGCACTACTTTTACTCTAATTTTCCCAAGTTAAATGTTAAACTTCACTTTTTGCCGTCAGAGTTCAATAAATTTTTTACCTGGCTCTTAATCATTTGCAGTATCCCAATTAATCCTAGATTTTTACCCATTGATAAACTTTGTCCAAATATTTTAAATATAATATCATTTTCAACATCGAAAATATTTTCTGCTGGTTCTCCATTTAGACATTCTGAAAAAATACCGCAAAGGGCTTTTGCAGATACCCCCTGCGGATTTTCAACGTAAAAATAAAAGTTGAATTTGTTGTCGTCTTTTTTTACAGTCCATACATAAGCACCAGACTCGCAGTATTCAACTTTATTTTCCAAATTATAAGGTTCGGTTGCTATTTCCTTCGGAACAGGTTTGTATTTTTCTGAATATTCAATTAACGTACTTATTCTATCTTGCTGGTCAGGCAATGAATTCAAAAATGAAATTAGTTCTTGTAATTTTTTTGGTATCATAATCTCAAGGTTATTTTTCAATTGGCACACCAACGGAGTTTCCCCACTCGGTCCAGCTGCCATCATAATTTTTTACATTTTTATAACCCAGCAAATAAGTTAGAACGAACCAAGTGTGGCTGCTTCTTTCACCAATTCTGCAATAAGCAATAATTTCATCATCTGGTCTTAAGTGATTATCAACTTCATAAATTTTTCTTAGTTCTTCAGCTGTCTTAAAAGTGCCGTCTTCGGGATTTATTGCTTTTGCCCATGGAATATTTACTGCGCCTGGTATATGACCTCCTCTTAAAGCACCTTCGTTAGGATAATCCGGCATGTGTAGTCGTTGACCAGTGTATTCCTCTGGACTTCTAACATCAACAAGTGGCAGTCCTTGGTTAACGTGACTTAAGACTTCATCTCTAAAAGCTCTAATATCATGGTCATTTCTTTCTAAAGCTGTATATGTTGTAGGCGGGTATTGAGGAATTTCTTTTGTTAATGGTTTATCTTCTTTTTCCCATTTTAATCTGCCGCCGTCCATTATAACAGCCTTTTGATGGCCAAAAAGCTGAAAAATCCAAAATGCATAGCAAGCCCACCAGTTGTTTTTATCACCGTAAAACACAACTGTTGTATCGTTGGATATACCATTTTTCGACATTAATTTTTCAAATTGATTTTTATTTAAATAATCCCGAATAACTTGGTCATTCAAATCTGTTGTCCAATCAATTTGGACAGCACTGGGTATATGTCCCGATGAATATAAAAGAACATCTTCATTAGATTCTACAATTCTTATTTGTGGGTCATTAATATGTTCCAAGACCCAATCGGTTGACACCAATTTGTACGGTGAGGCATAGCCTCTTTCATCTATGTTTTTCATATAATATCCTTTCTAAAATTGTTGTAAAAAAAATCGGTTGGTTATGAACGAAAAAAATATATTTATATTTTTGGAGTCAAATTACAGATATAATATATAAAAATAAGAAAGAATGTCCAATGAATAGATTTGCCCCTATTTTTGTTGCTATAGCTGCAGCTTTGTGGGGAGTAGACGGTGTAGTGCTGAGGCCGTCACTTTACAATTTGCCTGTTGTTTTGGTTGTTTTTATTGAAAGCTCTATAGTTGCATTGATGCTTTCTCCTTTTTTTCTAAAGAAAATTGATTTAATAAAACAACTAAAATTAAAGGACTGGTTAGCTTTTTTCGCGGTTGGTTTATTTGGGGGTGCATTAGGTACAATTGCAATAACAAAGGCTTTATTTTATGTTAATTTTGTGAACCTTTCAGTAGTAATATTAATTCAAAAATTACAACCGGTTTTTGCACTTTTGTTGGCAGCAATAGTATTGAAAGAGAGGTTACCAGTTAGTTTTTTTATTTGGGCTGCATTTGCCATAATTGGAGCATACTTTATGACTTTTGGTGCAGAGCTTCCAAATTTTAATGCTGGCAATAAAACTACTATAGCTGCAGCTTTATCCTTATTTGCTGCTGTTAGTTTTGGTTCATCAACTGTATTGAGCAAGCGGGCATTAAAAAATGTTAGTTTTGGTTTAGGCACTTACTTAAGATTTTTGGTTGCCTCTTTAATTATGCTCTTGATAGTATCAACTACTGGCAAAATTACTTCGATTACAACTGTTTCAAATAATCAATGGCTAATTTTTCTGTTAATTGCATTTACAACAGGCGGTGCTGCAATTTTTTTATATTACTATGGATTAAAAAAAATTTCCGCTTCTGTTTCAACAATTTGTGAATTAACTTTTCCTATGACCGCAATATTATTAGATTATATTTTGCACGGTAATATGCTAGATATTGTGCAATGGACAGGATTACTTGTAATGATAATAAGTATTGTTAAAGTATCTAAAATAAATTTTATTAGCTCAACATAAAATTGTAATCGGATAGTTTTAACGAAATCCGGCAAGTAAATAATAATATGCGTCTGCATCAAGTAAAACACTTTTTCTAAAATTTAGGGTAGGGATTTCATTTTAGAGATAAAATCGTTAACATCTTTAGAATCTACAAGTTTATTTATTTTTTCAATATTGTTCATTTGTTTAGAAATTTCGGCTAAAAGCTTTAATTGTAATTCAGCATCATTCTTAGGAGTAATTAACAAGACAATAATTTTTGCTGGCAGACCATCCAAAGATTCAAATTCAATCCCGTTTTTGTGGATAGCTACTGCAACAAGCGGGTCTTTAACATCTATTTTTGCATGTGGTACTGCTAAGTGGTTTTCAAGTCCGGTAGAAATTAATTTTTCTCTTGCCATAACTTCATTAAAAATTTTATTGCTGTCTAATTTATATTGATTAGCTAAAGTTTGGCATAATTGACTAATTACCTCTTGCTTTGATGATGAATTTGTGAAAAAAACATTTTCGGGTTTTAAGAGACTTAAAAAAGTTAAAAGTTGTCTACTTCTTTTTAGGAAGAAATTAATCATAGGGGCACTAACTACTGAAGTAATAAGAGCCATTATTATAATAGCAACGAATACTTTTTCGTGGATAAGTCCAACCTGGAAGGCAATAGTTCCTAGTACTATTTCCATAGCCCCGCGTGAATTCATACCAAAACCCACTGCAAGGGATTCATTTTTGCTCATTCCTCCCCAGTAAGCACCTAGACCACAACCAACAATTTTACCAACAAAAGCAAGAAAAAGAAAAATACTTACTATTCCTAAATCAAAATTATCAATAAAGTTTACGCGAAGACCTATTGAGACAAAAAATAGAGGGGCAAAAATATTTGTTACAAATTGCTGGATTACTTCTCTTATTTCTTCTTTTAAATGAACTGTATCGCCAATTGCAATTCCCATTATAAAGGCGCCAAATATTGCATGAATGCCAATATACTCTGTAAATGCTGCTCCAAGAAATCCCATTACAAAAATAAAATTTAAAACACCACCCGGACTTGTAGTAACTTTTTCAATGTAGGGGAACAAAAAATTAATAATTTTTCTGCCAATTAATAGCATAAACATAATAAAAGAAAAAAGTACGATAATAAGAGTTGGTAAATCAATTGGATGTGAATTTTGACCAATTATCCCGAGAATAATGGAAAAAACTATCCAACCTACAAGGTCATTAAACATTGCAGAGGTAATGATTATTAAACCAATTTTTGTTTTATAAATGTTCAAGTCCATTAGTGTTCGTGCTACAACTGGTAAAGATGTTATCGATAAAGAAATGCCAACGAATAATGCAAATACAAATCTCATGTTAATATCTTTAATGCCCATCCACTCTGGGAAACAATAAGCAATAAAAAATCCAATTGTAAATGGGAATAAAATTCCGGCTGAGCTGACTAACATAGCTGCTTTTCCTTGTCTAACAACAAGACTTAAATCAATTTCCAATCCGGATACTAACAGTAGCATAACAACACCAAGAATTATAATTCCTTCAAGGGCGGTCATTGCAATTTGTGAACTGTTAAATAATTCATTAAACATTGCAGGAAAAATAGAGCCAAAAATAGTTGGGCCTAAAACAATGCCTGCAATTATTTCTCCAATAACAATTGGCTGTTTTATATATTGCATAGTCTCGCCAATTACACGGGCAAAAAAAAGCAATAAGCTTATGCTTAAAAAAAATATTACAATTTCATTAGGAGAATAATGCATTATTTATTCTTTCCTTTTGATTATAAGTAAAGCACAAGGTAGCTGCTGGAGTATAAATTCTAAATCATGTTGAAAAATTCTATCGAAGAGTTTTAACTTTTTAGTGGGAGAGGGAACAATTAGCAAATCACCACCAATTTCTTTAACATAATTACTTGAAGCCCATCCTTGTTTGCCATAAATACAAACTGTCTTTACGTTTAGTTCGTGTAAGTTTATTTCATTTGCAAATACTTTTAGTTTTAACTCTTCTTCTTTTTGCCAATCGGCTCTTTTTTGTTCAGCTTCATTTATTGAGCCAGTGTCAGCTATTGTTATTGCTAAGCCTGGAATATCAAATTCCTTAATTAGAATGAACTCATCTGCGTTTTCAAGTTTTGCAAATTCGTATGCTGTGCTAATAGCATATTCCCCTAAAGGTGTATACTGTACTAATGCACAAAATTTTTTAAATGGCTTAATTCCAAAAGAAGGACCGGTTAAAATTAAAACAGAGCATGGAGATTCTCTCATAATGTTTCTTGCAACAGAGCCAATGTAATATTTTAAAATATTTTCTTTTTCAAGTGCACCAGCAATTAGTAAGTCAATTTCTTTTTTAAAACTGAGATTCAATATAACTTTTGTTGGTTCACCATCCTGCCATATTAGTTCATAATTATTTTGAATCTCTGCTTTAAATAACAGATTTGACATTAGTCCTTCTTTTGAACTTGTTTTTTCTCCAACATGAATTAAAAATAATTTGGCATTGAACAAGTCTTGCAAGCGCTTTGCTGCCTGAAGCAGCGGTAATGCATTTGGTGAAAATGTGATTGCTAATCCGATCTTATTAAAAATCATTTCTCTGCTTTTTTATTTTTATTTACAATTTACAAAAAGAGAAATTTAACCCAAAATTTCTATTTAGATAATTCTTGTAAAAATATTTTTTTGTACTATCGTCATAGTTCTTTTGAAATGAACATATTTATCTAAAAATAATTTTGTTTTCTCGTGTGAATTTGTAGTATGTATATGATTTTTGTAAATAGCTCACCCTCTATTCCACTCGTCAGAGTCCGACGAAGTCTGTCGACCTTCTTTTGCAAAGAGAAGGGGGTTAGAAAGTTAGGCTTGATATTTACTTTTTCATTGCTGTAAGAAGTGTTTTGGACAACACCTCACATCTTAATAAGGTTATGGTTTTTTATGAGTAGATTTGTTACTAAGGTTTATTTCTTTTAATAAGGTCTTTTCCAATTTTCAGTGACACAAAAAAATATGTCATTTTTAGAGAGGGAAAAATTATCTTTTTTCAGGATTATAGGACAAAGCAATCTTTAACCCTAATGTGAATTTTCCAAAAATCGTTATTAGTTATGTTTAATTTTGCTAAATGAATAATAGCACTTTATTTATCCTGCCATAATCTTAGTAACATAAGCTTATTGTAGAACTTTTAGCCTTTTAGAATTAACCACTTTGTGGATTAGCTTATTTCATATAAATTTTTTTTCTAAGTTCACGTCCAAACTTTGTGTACTCTTCTTTGGGAATATTCTTTGGGAATACTAGGCTCGAAGGTACAAAGGTTCACATCATCGTACTATAACACCTCTTGTGTGCATGCATGAATAACTTTGTTGGGTTCAAATCAATAAAAATTGTTTGCAGTAAACATAATATTTGTTTTTTATTGCTCTGAAGAAATATTTTGGACAATGCATGAAATGTAGTAAAAGCGGCAAAAGCTTTTTATTAATTAGGTCAACTCTTAGCTTAAAACTTTTTTACTTCTTATGGCAAAACGGCTTGTTAAAAAAACAGCAAGTGCTGCAAGGCCTAATGAAAGTCCTGTCCAAATACCAATTATTCCTAACTTTAATCCAAAACCTAAGAGCAAAGCAACTGGGATTGCTATAATCCAATAAGAAATAAAACTCATGATGGTAGGGATTCGTACATCTAATAAACCCCGCAAAATACCAAGCCCAGTTACTTGGCTACCGTCAAAAACTTGGAACATAGCCGCAATTATTAAAAGTTGAGATGCAATATCAATTACTTTAGGGTCATTAATATAGATATGCGGCAATAAATTTCTAAATACAACAAACGACAGCCCAAAAAATGACATTAATGTAATTGCTAAACCTAAGGCAGTAAAGCCGGCATAACGAATTTCTTGCTTATCATTTTTACCAACTGCATTTCCAACTCTAATTGACCCAGCAGAAGAAATACCCAAGATTATCATGTATGTAATTGAAGCAAGATTAATTGCAATCTGATGAGCTGCAAGCTGAGTAGAGCCCAGCCATCCAATCATTACAGCGGCAAATGAAAAAGCTCCCATCTCCATAAAAAATTGAAATCCACTTGGTAATCCAATTTGAATAATTTTTGTAATTAATTTCTTATCTAATACTTTAATATTTATTTGAGGCGAGTAACTAAAGAATTTTTTTGAACTGATTACATAAAACATCAATGAAAAAGCCATTGTAGTACGTGTTAGAGTTGTAGATAATCCAGCACCAAAAAGACCTAAAGCTGGAGCGCCAAGATTTCCGTAGATAAAAATCCAGTTTAAAAAAGCATTTAACAAATTTGCTAATATTGCTACTAACATAGGTGGATTTGGAATTGATAATCCTTCCAAAAATTGTCTGTAGGTTTGAAATAATAAGAAAGGTATAATAGACAAAATAAGTATTTGTAAATAAGACTGACTTAATTTAACTACTTCTGTAGGCTGATTTAAATAGGGGATTAAAAGCGAAACTATAAACATTAACGTCATTAACACTATGGCAAAAGCCATATTAACAAATAAAGAATTATTTAGCGTTTTACCGCATTCTTCTGGTTTGTTTGCTCCTAACGACATTGCAATTAATGGCGAAAGTGCAGTCGACATCCCTATTCCTAAAACAAGAATTAGAAAAAATAAACCATTAACCAGAGAAGCTGCAGCAAGTGAGTCAGTCCCAACTTTACCTACCATTATGCTGTCCACAACCCCCATCATTATATGTCCCACTTGACCAAGAGAAATTGGGATTGAGAGCTTTATTGTTTCTAATATATGTTTCTTGAACTTGCTCATTATTAATCGTCTTATGTAAAAACAATTTTATAATATCTAAAATATAGATTTAGAACTTAATACAAATTTTTTTATTCCAAATAATTTGGACGTTATGTTGCAAATCTTGACAGTTGAACTTTCTTTGAGAATTTTTAACATTAGCATTTGTTATTAAACTAAGAGAAGCGTTTTATTTAGCGGATGCTTATTAGTAATATTATAGATATACTAAGAAAACACAAAGCACATTGATTTATTTTTCTCTTTATTAAGATATTATAATAAGTTAATTTAGCATTAGTATTTTTACTTGAATTAGGGATTACACTTAATTTACTTATTTGCATGTTGTTGATAAAACTTATAGGATAAAAAATTTTTTGAATAAACAAATTCATCCAGCAAGTGGAAATAATTTTAATAAATTTTTAACATCACGAGGAAATAAATGTTTGAAAATATTGGTCCAATGGAATTAATACTAATTTTTTTGGTCATACTAATTTTTTTTGGCGGCAAGAAAATTCCCGAAATTGCAAAGGGAATGGGACAGGGTATACGTCTATTTAAAAAGGCACTTCAAGGAACGGATGAAGAAGAGAAGCCTTCCAAAATAGAACAACCAAAAATTGAAGAGCAGAAAATTGCCGAAGAAAAAAAAATTGATGAACAAACCAAATCCTAAATTGATTTAACAGACCACCTTTCTTTTCTGCAATTTTTCTTCTCTGAAAAATTGTCTGAATCAATTTTACTTATTGTCTTATCGATGAATTCTTGTCTTAATTTTTGTCTAAAATTCAAAGGTAAAGAATAATCACACTTTTGTTGGTAACCTATTGAAATAAAATAACTTATTCGGATAGAAATTCTTGGCACGTTTGTTTGTAGTGGTTAAGCATGAAAAAATAAAAAAGGAGGTGGTAACTATGAAACTCGTAAGATGGAATCCAATGAGAGATTTAGTAGAAATTGAACGTGAGTTTGACCGTCTTTTCCGTAACTTTGACAGCAGGTTCGGTTTTAATATTGCCGGTAATGGAAACGAAGATTTAGAAAATGCTGTATGGGCACCGCTATCTGATATTTATGAGGATAACGATAATTTTGTAGTACGACTCGATTTGCCAGGTGTTAAGAAAGAGGATGTTAAAATTTCTTACGATGATGGACAATTAATAATTACCGGCGAGCGTAAACAAGAAAAAGAAACCGAGAACCACAAATTCCATCGTGTAGAAAGAATTTATGGTAAATTCTATCGCTCTTTTGTTCTTCCTAATAAAATTAAGGAAGGTAAAATTTCTGCTGAATTTAAGGATGGTCAACTCACAATCACAATTCCAAAAGCTGAAGAAGCTAAACCAAAAGAAATTCCTATTAAAGTTAGTTAATTCAGTTCTATTCGAAAAAGAGTCTTTGCCGCTAAGGCAAAGGCTCTTTTTTTTGTATAATTAATTTTAGTAGGAATCAGTAAGAAATCATATTTTTTTATTTTTATTTTTGAATCAACTTTTACTGAGATTTGTGGAGGAATTATGAGCAGTTCAACAACTGAAAAGTTTGAATTTAAGGCTGAAATTAAACAACTGCTGGATATTTTAGTTCACTCGCTTTATACAAGTCGAGAAATTTTTTTAAGAGAATTAATTTCCAATTCGTCTGACGCTTTAGACAAATTAAGATTTCAATTGAACAAAGGAACTGAAGTTTATCAAAAAGACTTACCTCTTGAAATTAGAATTTCGTTGGATAAAGACAAACCACAAAGTGGCGAATATTCAAAAACTATCACTATTAGCGATACTGGTATTGGAATGACAAAAGAAGAGATAATTTCCAATATTGGTACTATTGCAAAATCCGGCACTTCTGAATTTCTAAAAATGCTGAAAGAAAATAATGTAACTGCAAACAACATAATAGGTAAGTTTGGTGTTGGTTTTTATTCTGTTTTTATGGTCGCTAAAGAAGTAATCATTAAAACCAGGTCCTATCGCTTAGATGCCAAAGCAGTTGAATGGAAGTCTGATGGTTTGGGTGAATACGAACTTAAAGAGATTGATGAAGAATTGCCTAGAGGTACTAAAATTGAAATTAAGCTGAAAGATGATGCTCATGAATTTTGTGAAAAGTATAGAATTGAATCTATAATTAAAAAGCATTCTAATTTTATTTCATTCCCAATTTATTTAGAAAATGAAAAGATTAACACTATTTCTGCAATATGGAGGGAACCTAAGAGTTCTATTTCACAGAACCAGTACAACGAATTTTACAAATTTTTGACCTATGATAATGAAGACCCACTCTTTGTAATTCACAAATCTGTTGATGCGCCTATTCAATTTAACTCTCTTTTGTTTATTCCAAAGAAAAGTGATGAATTCTTTTGGTTCGATAGAGAAAATTATGGCTTAGATCTGTACGTAAGAAGAGTTTTAATTCAGCATAAAAATAAAGATTTATTGCCGGAATATTTAAGTTTTGTTAAAGGAGTAGTTGATTCTGAAGATTTACCTTTAAATATTTCTCGTGAAACCCTACAAGAAAATGTTATCTTTTCAAAAATATCACAGAACATTACGTCTCAAGTCCTAAATTTTCTTGCAGAGACCTCAAAAAATTCTCCATCAGAGTACGTAACATTTTGGAAAGAACATGGTAAAATTTTTAAGCTTGGTTATACTGACTTTTCAAATACTGATAAGTTCTTGGAGTTAATTAGGTTTAATTCTTCATTTAACCAAAATAAAGATGAATTAACTTCTTTAGCTGAATATGTATCAAGAATGAAAGCTGAACAAAAAGAAATTTATTATGCCGTTGGTCAAAGTAGGGAGGGAATTGAGCTTGATCCACATCTTGAGTTATTCAAGGATAAAGGACTGGAAGTTTTGTATCTGTATGACCCAGTGGATGAAATTATTGTTACTTCATTAAGAAAATATAAGGATTATGAGTTCAAATCAGTAGAATCAGTAGAGCCAGCTAAGTTAGAAAAGTTCGAAAGTCAAACTGATAAAGAAAAAATTGAAGAATTAAGCGGCGATGACAAAATGCATTTTAGCAGCCTACTTACTAAAATGAAAAAGATATTGGGCGATAAAGTAGAAGATGTTAAACAATCTTACAGACTTACAACAAGTGCTTCTTGTTTAGTTTCCAAAGATGGCGGGCTTTCTTCTACTATGAACAAAATTCTAAGAATGACAAATAAAGAATTTAACCCACAGAAAAAAATCATGGAAGTCAATCCAAATCATAAATTAATTAGAAACCTTTTAAAATTGTTTAAGAATAATTCGGATGACAAATTTATTGCTGATGTTACAGAACAGTTGTATGAATCGGCACTTTTGCTCGAAGGTAATTTGGATGATCCCCATAAACTTGTAACCCGATTAAATAAAATGCTGGAGCAGGCAAGTGAATGGTACTTGGAATTACACCAAGTTTCACAAAGTAATCACAACATGTCACAAGGTGAGAAATTGAATTAATCCTCTTTCATTAAAAGTCTGATTGAATTTTAAAAAACATAAAACTCCTTTGCGGAACTTAGTGAATAACTTTGTGTAACTTTGTGATACTTACTCAAAGTTATATTTTCGGTTTAGATAGTTAATCCTACTGCAATATCCATTACATTTGTACCAGTAGGACCTATTTTTATTAGCCCACCTACTTGAGAAAAAAATGTGTAAGCGTCATTATTGTAAAGGTAATCAATTGGATTTAATTTTTTTTCTTCCATCTTTTTTAATATTAATTGGTCAACGAACGCTCCAGCTGCATCGGTAGGACCATCAATTCCATCTGTGCCAGTACTTGCAATAATAAAAGGAGAATCTGTGTTCCTCATTTCAATTAAAGCCGACAGAACGAATTCTTGATTTCTTCCACCTTTACCATTTCCTTTTACAGTTACAGTAGTTTCACCCCCGTACAAAAAGCACTTTGGTTTATTAGATAAACTTTTTGAAGTTATGTTTTCTTTTATTAACTGTGCAAAATTTATCCCCACATTACGAGCTTCACCTTCGACTTTATTTTTTGCAATTATTATTTCATATCCTAATTCTATTGCTTTTTGCTTGGCAGAATTAATAGCTGTTTCGTTATTTCCTATGATATAATTATAAACTTTATTGGAAATATTACTTGCATTTTGATTTGTAGAATTTTCGAGTAACTTTTTTATAGAGACTGGAATTTGGCCTAGTAAATTATATTTCTTAATAATTTCTAATGCATCTAATTTTTGTTCTGTAAGAGCGACAGTTGGGCCGCCGGCAATAAGCTCTATAGGATCGCCAATAATATCAGATAGAACTAGGTTAATGCAGTCTGACGGAAAGATGTATTGAAGCAACTTTCCGCCTTTAATTTCTGATAAAGATTGTCGAACCACATTAATTTCTTGGATAGGTGCGCCACTTTTAATCAGCAAATTAGAAATTTCTTGAAATTCATTTAGCGTAATGTCATTAGGCAGCTTTTCTAACAGAGCCGAACCGCCGCCTGAAATCAAACATATTACTAAATCTTCCTTGGTAGTTTTAGAAACAAAATCAATAATTTTTTTACCAGCTTCTAAGCTATTTTCATCTAAAATTGGATGACTTGCTTCAAAGACTTCAATCTTATTGCACTTTTGAGCATTATTATAATTTGTTACTACAAACCCGCTGTTGATTTTATCATTAAGAATGCTTTCAACTTCGAAAGCCATTTGTGATGATGCTTTCCCAAAACCAATAACGTAAATGTTTTTGTAGTTAGATATGTTAAATGCGTTGCCTTTAATAAAAAGATTAGCTTTATCAATAAAAATATTATTTCTGATAATAGAATGTGGTTTTACTGATTCTATTGCTGACGAGATAATTGTGAAAAGATCCTTTCTCATACTTGTTCCCAGCAGTTAAGTTTTTTCCAGATAATTGTTCATTAGTTTTGATAAATTAGCAAAGTTAAAATAAAGAAATCACTCTTTATTTTTCTCTTTAAGAAATATCAATAAATAAAAGGTTAAAAAATTATGAGGAACCAAGACTTCGAGGTTAAAGAAAAAATAGAAAAATTAGCCGTTAACACAATTAGAATACTTTGTGCTGAAGGAGTACAAAAAGCAAATTCAGGTCACCCTGGAATGCCAATGGGTATGGCCGATGTTGCTTATGTTTTGTGGACCAAATTTTTAAAATTCAATCCGAAAGATCCTGACTGGATTAATAGAGATAGATTTATTCTTTCTGCGGGACATGGTTCAATGTTGCTTTACACTATGCTTTATCTTAGTGGTTACGATGTAACATTGGACGATTTAAAATCATTTAGGCAACTGAACAGTCGTACTCCTGGTCACCCAGAATATGGCTGCTTGCCAGGTGTCGAAACAACTACTGGTCCTTTGGGACAAGGGTTTGCAAATGGAATTGGAATGGCGATTGCTTCAAAAATGTTAGCTGAACGATACAATACGGAAGAATTTAAAATTTTTGGCAATCATTATATATATGCAATTGTAAGCGACGGCGATTTAATGGAAGGCATTGCATCCGAAGCTGCTTCGTATGCAGGTTACTTAGGCTTAGGCAATATAATTTATATTTACGATGATAATCATATTACTATTGAAGGTAATACAGAACTAACTTTTTCTGAAGATGTTGCAAAAAGATTTGAAGCTTACGGTTGGCATACGGTAAAAATAGATGGGCAAGACCACACACAAATTTATAATGCAATTTCAGAAGGGCAAAAAGAAAAAGATAGACCTACATTAATTCTTGCAAGAACAACAATTGGCTATGGCAGTCCTAACAAAGCTAATACTGCCGGTGTTCATGGTTCGCCTTTGGGTGAAGAAGAATTGCAATTAACAAAGAAAAATTTAGGATGGAATTATCAAGAAAGTTTTTTCGTACCACCAGAAGTAAAACAAATATTTGATAAGAGGATAAATGAACTTAAAGCAGAATATGAAATATGGCAAAAGCAGTTTGTGGAATGGAAAAGTAAATACCCTGAATTAGCTAAAAAGTTCATTAAAGCACTTCATAAAGAACTTCCTTCTAACTTAGAAAAATTATTGTTTACGGAGGATTTGCTTAAAGAAAATGCGACACGTTCACTTTCAAGTCAAGTTATTCAAAAAATTGCTGACTATATTCCTTTTGTAGTAGGAGGTTCTGCCGACCTTGCGCCTTCAACAAGTACATTTATGAAAAAATACGAAAGTATATCAAAAGGCAAATTTGGAGGTAAAAATTTTCACTTTGGAATTCGTGAGCACGGAATGGGTGGAATTTTGAATGGTTTATCTTTGTATGGTGGATTTATTCCATTCGGCGCTACATTTTTGGTTTTTTCAGACTACATGAGAGGTTCGATTCGTCTTGCTGCACTTTCAAAATTGCAAGTAATTTATGTCTTTACACACGATAGTATTTTCCTTGGTGAAGATGGACCTACTCACCAGCCGATTGAACATTTGGCTGCGCTGCGTGCTATTCCAAACTTAATCGTGATTCGCCCTGCAGATGGCTACGAAACATTAGCAGCTTGGTCATACGCATTGAATAATAAATCAGGCCCAACTGCAATAATATTAACTCGTCAAAAAGTCGGTACGGTTACTAGAAATTTGGATTTTAATTACGAATTGTTTTATAAAGGAGGATATATTGCAGTTAAAGAAAAAGAAAACTTGCCAGAATTAGTGTTAGCTGCCAGTGGTTCTGAATTAAGTTTAGCAACCGAAACTGCTAAGTTGTTGCATGACAAATTTTCAGTTAGAGTTGTTTCTGTGCCATCTTTAGATTTATTAAAAGAACAATCAAAGGAATATTTACAGGACTTAATACCATCAACTTCTAAAGTAGTTGTTATCGAGGCTGCAATTACTCAAGGATGGGGTGATTTAATTAGGAACGAAATTTTAAGAATAGACCTTAATGATTTTGGTAAGTCTGCTCCATATAAAATTTTAGCAGATTATTATGGATTTACTCCACAGAAAGCTGCAAATAAAATTTTTGACTGGCTGAAATTGACAAATTAATACTATAAAAAACTAATATTTTATTGACGGGAGTAAAATTAATAAGTCATAGATTCTTAATAAAAACATTAGCTGCTAAATAAAGTAATTTTTCTTTGTTATAACAGTTAGTACAAAACTATCAACTTTTGCAAATGAAAAAGTCTTCTACTAAAAACATATCTTTCCAATATATTTTTTATTTTGTCCCTAAAGGGACTTAATCTATTTCTTTGTTCTTTATCCTATAAATATTTTGTCCTGACGGGATAATAAAGCTTTGATTATCCTTAAACCAATGTAATCCCTTTAGGAATTATATAGTTATAGAATAAATAAATATCAAACTGAAGTTAAAAGTCCCGTAGGGACGAGATAGGGATTGATTTACAAGACAAGTAGAATAGTCCAAAATCTTGAAGTTTTCTAAATTTATTTGGTAATTCATCCCTTCGGGATTTGATTTCAAAATTATTTTGGACAACAGTGATTGATTTTCATCTCTTACAAGAAATTCATAAATTGGCTTTGGTGTGATTTGTTTTACAATTATATTGGTTGTTAAATTTTTTAAAAACCTTAAATTATTATAGGAAAATTAATGATGGATAAAGTAAAATTTAACGCTCACCGCTATGAGAAAATGCTTTATCGCCGTTGTGGCAGAAGCGGCATACTTTTGCCTGTGATTTCATTGGGACTATGGCATAACTTTGGGGGAGTTGATGACTTCCAAACGGCTAAGAAAATAATTTTTAGAGCGTTTGATCTTGGGATAACCCATTTTGATTTAGCAAATAATTATGGACCTCCTCCTGGTAGTGCTGAAGCTAATTTTGGTAAAATTATTAAAAACGAATTAAAATCCTATCGCGATGAATTAATAATTTCAACTAAAGCTGGTTATTTGATGTGGGATGGACCTTACGGTGAGTGGGGCTCGAAGAAATATTTAGTTGCCAGCTTAGACCAAAGTCTTAAACGAATGAATTTAGATTATGTCGATATTTTTTATCATCATCGTCCCGACCCTCAAACTCCTTTAGAAGAAACAATGGGAACATTAGATTTAGTTATAAAACAAGGCAAAGCACTTTATGCCGGAATTTCAAATTACGATGCAGAAAAAACTAAAGAGGCATTTTCTATCTTGAAAAATTACGGTACTACACTTCTAATTCATCAACCAAAATATAATATGTTAAACCGCTGGGTGGAACTAGATTTACTTTCTACATTGTGGGACTTAGGTGTAGGCTGCATTTCTTTTTCTCCATTGGCTCAAGGTATCTTAACAACCAGATATTTTAATGGTATCCCTAAAGATTCAAGAGCTGGGAAGAAACACGGTTTTCTTAAAAAAGAAGAAGTTACAGAAGAGGTAATGAACAAAGTAAAAAGGCTTGCAAAAATTGCCGAACAAAGGGGACAAACAATTTCACAATTGGCACTTGCTTGGAATTTGCGCTATAAAACAGTAACCTCTGTCTTAATTGGTGCAAGCAGTGTAAAACAACTTGAAGAAAACGTAAAAACTATAGAGAATCTCGAAATTAGTGAACATGAATTAGAACAGATAGATGATATTTTAAAAAGCTGACTGCAGACTTTCTTATAAATTGTAAAGCGGATGAATCTCGATGGTTATTATCAAGATGAAGCCCGTTCACGAGGTTTTGCCAAAAGCGAACAATCTCTTTTTCTGTCATTACGACTCCCGACGGAGTAAGTCGGGATGAAGCAATTTCCAACACAAAATTATTTAGTCGTTCGTCTTTATGTAAGAGTTTGCTTGGCAAAGGCGGTTTTATTTCTTTTGTTAGAGTTTGCTTCGGTCGCCTTGATGGAAAGTGCAATGAAGCTCCCTCGCAACGACAGTGGTTCTTTTTTTTTGTCATTACGAGTTCCGAGGTTTTTTGTCGGGACGAAGTAATCTCCAACAACAAAGGTTTAACCATTTTATCTTTGTCAGAGATTGCTTCGGGCTATCGCCCTCGCAAAGGCGGTTTTATTTGTTTTGATAGAGGTTGCTTCGGTCGTCTCTGAGCCGATGGCTCATCTGCTTATGGATTAAGACTTTGGCTGAAATGAAGAACGCTATGACACTCTTTCATTGTAAAATTACTTTTTTAAAAATGCCCACAACCCTTGATTGAAAAACGTTTTAGGAATAGACAAACATTCTAATTAGTACAAGTAATAAAATTTATTTTTATGCTTAACTATGATTTCAAAAGAAGAAATATATAAGAAAATTAAATCAGCTTTTTAGGATTATAATATCGATCCTGAAGTAATTTATTTGATTGCTATAGGTGAAAAAAAGTAGCAGTGGGTATATTACGAAAGAGAAAATTATACTTCGTTTGTTTGAAAGATTAAGCTGGTATGAGCTAATTGATATTTTTAGTATAGATTAGTTAAAAGAAAATCTCACAATACAATTAATTGAAAAAATTAGAAATCCTTCTTTAAGACAAAGGTATGAGTTCATCAGAGAAATATTACAGGGAAAAATTGTATCCTCTTCAGGATGGAGTTATAAAAATAGTAAAAGGCTTAAAGCTTCCATTTTATTTAACAGGTAGGACAACGCTTAGCCGATATTATCTAAATCATCGTTACTCAGATGACCTATATTTTTTTGTAAACAATGATTCGTAATTTGAATCATATCTAAAAACATTTTTTGAATATTTCAGAATTCCTTTAGAAACTGATATTAAGATAAATACCGAAAGAATTTTTATACCTGAGAATTCAGCTCAATTTTATGTTTATCTTATAGTAATTTTTTTTAGTTGATAATTAATCTAGTCTTCAAGGTCTCTTTGGTAACGATAAACTAAAAAGGAAAGGAGTGAAGTTTTCTGATTTTTCATCAACTATAGTAATGATTTTTGGGGAAAAAGAGTTTTTTGAACTGTAATTGGCTTAAAATGTAAACGTGAAATTAATTTGTTGTTCATTACCTAAAGATACACTTATGTTACTGTGCAAGTTAGTAACATAATAGCCTACAAAATATCCTAACGCAGCACCTAAAAAAGTATCAGATGCCCAGTGCTTATTTTGGTAAACTCTCGAAATTACAGTTAAGAATGCCGGCACATAAAAAATAATTTTTAATGGTGTTGAATTAGTATTGTTTGCTAAAACAGTTGAAAGCGAAAAGGCAAGTGTAGCATGTCCAGATGGAAGTGATTCTTCACCTGAATCAAAAGAAAAAGGGTTGTATTTTTGAGATTCGTTGCTGGCATACGGTCTATATCTGCCTAAAATTACTTTTAAGATGAGTGCAATGCTGCCCGAATAGCCAGCAGACTGTAAAATTTCATAGCCAAGTTTTTTTGTCTTTACATTATCATCAAAAATACCATGTAGGTAAAACATGCCTCCAATAACTCCAGTTGTGTAAGCTTCTCCCCAAATTCTGCCAGTCTCGATAGGAAAACTTTTGTAATATTTTTGATCCTTTAATACATTATTTCGAATATCAGAATCAAAGTGCATTAAAGCTACAGTTCCTGCCACCACTCCGCTTAACTTTAACCAATCACTTTTTTCCCATTTAGCAGGATTTATTAAAAAATCTAAAGTTTCTTTTTTAGCTTGGTGGTAATCGTAATTATTCTGAGCAAAGGAAACTTGATAAATAAACGATAATTGAAGAAGGGCTGCAGTAAAAAAAATAAAGTTTGTTTTCTTCATTGATTAAGGACTTTAGTTAAATACAACAAATGAAAATTTTGTTTAATGCAATATAATTAGGTGTGAAGATAAAAATAAAATTTTAGATAGATTTTACGTGATAAACTATTTTATTAATTCATACATAGTGTGTAAATGCTTATTTCTGTAATCCTCACAAAATAATTTCATAACGTGGTATTATAATATTTAATTTTGTCTGGGAGGCATTGACTCAATGACATTGTGGTGGAGGTGACCTCGCGCCTACAACCATTGAATCATCAGTTTTCATCGCTGTATGTGCGAGGCCAGCTCAATCAACTAATTTTACTTCACCGCTGCAATTATTCCCTCAAAAATTTATTTATCCATTCGATTTCATTTTTTATTAGTTGGTATTGATGGCTTAACTCTTCGATTGAGTGGGATTCACGCGGAAAGACTAATAAATGTGTAGGAATATTTAGTCTGTTTAAGGCTTTCCACATTTCTAATGATTGAGTTAATGGTACTCGTTTATCAAGTTCGCCGCCGACAAACAAAGTAGGCGTAGTAATATTTTTTGCATATTTTATTGGTGATTGACTAAACCATTTTTCATAATTGTCATAAGGTGTGCTGTTAAACCAAATTTCTCTTAAATAAGGGACTTCGGTTTGTGCGTAGAAGCTTATCCAATTTGACATTCCTGCAATTGAAATTGCTGCTTTAAAAATATTTGTCTGTGTTATTATCCAATTTGTAAAATGGGCACCAGCACTATAACCAATTAATGCTAATTTATTTTTATCGGCTATTCCAGTTTCAATTAAAAAATTCACTCCGCTTAAGATATCTTCTGTTCCAAGTTCAAAAAAGTTATTAATTATACCACGCATAAAAGAATTACCATAACCCGCAGAGCCTCTATAGTTTACTTGAAGTATAATATAACCATTTGAAGTTAATAATTGTGGTAATGTTGACCAGTGTTGACTGTAAATTAATTGATAACTCCCGTTAGGTCCGCCGTGTAACTCAACAATTAATGGATAAGGTTTGGTTCTATCGAAATTAGCAGGTAATATTACAATACCTTGAATTTTTGTGCCATCAGTACTGAACCATTCTATAGGTTGATATTTTGGTAAAAGGGATTTGTTAATATTGGGATTTAAGTCTAACCACGAGGTAGCGAATTTTTGTAAAATCTTAAAATCCCACTTGCCAATTTGTCCTATTGCAAGTACATCAGGAGTATAAGGGTCAGAAATTTGAAGTACAATTTTGGAAGATACATTGTTAATTAAAAAGTTTTTTACCACGCCTTTATAATCTGTTAATTCGTTAACTGTACCATCATTAATATTTAGTTTAAACAATTGTTGTGTTAATCCTTTATTAGCAATAAAGATTATTGATTTAGAAGTTGGTTCAATATCGTATTTGATAACTTGATATTGGAATGTTGGTAAAAGATTAATGGGCTTTTCGCCGTTAAGGTTTAGTTTAAAGATAGTTTCTTGGTAGTATGGTTCTAAGTTTTCGTTTGCTGCGGAGATAAAAAGTAAATAATCGTCATTCTCACTCCATGATAACTGTCGCTCTATAATATTATTTCTGGTCAATCTTTTAGTTGTTTTCCCTTGAACGTCGTAAAGATAAACTTCAGTGGTATTTTCGGTACTAATATTTGCGTCTGTTGTTCCTAAAACACCAATGTATTTTCCATTGTGCGACAGTGTAAATGATTTTATGTTATAACCAAAAGTTAGTTTTGTTGTTTTTTTTGTCGTTAAATTAAGCTCATATATAGAATTGAATTTTTTATTTTCTTCCCAAAAGTATCCATCTTGTTTTTTTTCTAAAACATTTTTTTCTCCCGACGAGAGTGTATCCTCAGCTAAGTAATATAGTTTGTCAAAAGTATTTGAGAAAATGTATTTCTGTATGGACTTTGGAGAATTAGTAATTTGTTGTAGTGTCCCGTCGTTTAATGAATAAAAATAAACTTGATTTCCGTTCCCGTTTACGTTGGATAAAAAATATATGTTTTTCCCATCATTAGAAGCTGTCAAAGATGAATATGAGCCGTCCTTCAAATTAATTTTAGAAGCTGGGGAACCGCTTGTTAAATCTTTCATCCATAATGTGTTAGTATATTTATTTTTTTCGAAATTAGGGGAAGAGACAGTATATATAATTTTGTTGCCATTACCAAAAAATGAAATACTTTCGAAATAGCTTACAGTGTATAATTGTTGAAATACTTTTTCGGTGAACTGTTGAGAGAAAAGAGACAACGGTAGCACAATAATATATATGAATATAATTTTATTAATGTTCATTTTTTATATTCATTATAGCTTTTCTAACAAAGCCATCTGCTTTTTGAAGCAACCTACGAGCTTTATCGGCGTCTACTTTTGCAAGAATCATTACAAGAGCAGTTTTAACATGGCCATCGGCTTTTTTTAAGTATTCTTCGGCTTCCTCGTAAGAAACACCAGTTATTGTCATCACAATTCTTTTTGATCTTTCTACTAATTTCTTATTTGTCATTTGGAGATCGACCATCATATTTTCGTATACTTTTCCTAATTTAATCATCGATGTTGTTGTAAGCATATTAAGTACAAGCTTTTGAGCAGTGCCACTTTTCATTCTTGTAGAGCCCATTATTACTTCAGGCCCTACATCCACACAAATTGCAACATCCACCTCATTGATATTAAAAGTACTTCGTGGTGTACATGTTACATACAGAGTTTTAGCTCCAAGTTCTTTCGCCTTTTTTATTGCGCCTACAACATAAGGTGTTCTTCTGCTTGCAGCTATTCCGCACACTACATCTTTAGAATTAACATTAGCATTAATAACATCTTTAGCCCCATTCTCTTCATAGTCTTCTGCACCTTCTTGAGCGCGAAACATAGCTTTTTTACCTCCGGCAATAAATCCTTGTACTAAATCGTAGGGTGTACCGTAAGTTGGTGGGCATTCAGAAGCATCGACCACTCCTAATCGCCCGCTTGTTCCTGCTCCAAAATAAAGAAGTCTGCCTCCATTTTTTAACGCCGCTACAATTATTTCTACTGCTTCAGCAATATATTTTAATTCTTTTTCTACAGCAAAGGGTACTGTTTTATCCTCATTATTAATTATTCTTAAAATCCCCTCAGTTGTTTCTAAATCGATATTCATTGAATTAGGATTTCTCTGTTCTGTTGAGAGTGAACTGATTTCCTCAAATAATTTTTTTTTGTCCATTATCTTTTACTTTCCCTTAAATAGTTCATAAAAATTTATTGATGTATTGTCATGAAAGATACATTCCGTAAGCTAAGGAAAATTCATATTCTTTAATTAAATGAAAACCTGTCTTTTCATAAAATCTTATTGCGTTTGTATTTTTCTTACCTACCTCTAAGTGAACGGCTGGTACGTCCATTTCTCGTAGTTTATTTGTAAATGTGTTAATTAATTTCTTCCCAAATCCTTGTCCTTGTCCCTCAGGTAAAATATCAATGTGCAAGTGTGCAGGATAGCTTTTTAGCTCGTCTTTAGGCAGATGACCCTTATAGATTAATCTGATAATGTTAGCATCTGGAGAGATGTCATCCTTAGATGGCAGAGTGTATTTTTTTCTAAAAGCTGGGAAATAATCTTTTTCACATTGCAGATAAAAATTGTACGAATTATTAGTGCCTAAAATATAACCAATTGGAAGGTCATTTAATGCTAAGATGAAGGTTAATTCTGGATGAAAAATAACATACGGTGCTACGTAATAGTGACCTAACAGTTTATGGTCGTTGTAAATGTGACTTGCATCTTTGCCACTGTTGCCAGTCTTTAAACAAATTTCGTAGAGTCTTTCCAAATCTTTTTTTGAATAGTTTCTAATCTGAAATTCCATTTTACAATCTTGCTTAACCAAAAAATTTATATTCTAACTTCCAAAAATAATCAAGTGATAATGTATAATCCTATTAAATAAATTATTACATTGATAGAAATTATAACTACCCAATCGTGTAGTTAAAAAATCGTTAATAATTATAGATTATCAACATTTAATAAGTGTTTTTGTTAAGAAGAAAATATCATAATAAAATTAAGATATTTAATAAACTTTTTTGCTCGTCAGCTTTTTAATTTAGAGGGAAATAATGAATACAAAAATCGCTTTTTCTTTTATCGCTACGTTTATAATTAACATCTTGGTATTGAATGCACAGGTGAATATTTCACAGCGGCAAATAAATAGTGACAGTAAATTATCTGTTGGAACACCACAGAAGTTAATACTTCCGGATAGTCAATATTATATGTCACCTTCTTGGTCACCAGATGGAAATTATTTAGCATACACAAGTTCAAACTACAAAGGGATATGGGTAATGAACTTAGCTACTAATGAAGCCAGGCAAATTACTGACGAGATTGCAGCTGGCTTCGGTTTTGAATGGTCACCCGATTCTAAGGTCATATTGACAAGAGTTGCAAAATATGAAGGAGTAAAAAGATTCAACGCTGTAAAATTATTTTTTGTTGAAAGCAAAGAAGAAAAATTATTGACAAACTACCGAACATTTATGCCAAGTTTACCTCATTGGTCCCCAAACGGTGAAAATGTTTATTTCTACAACGGAAGAGAATTGGAGATCATTCCTAGTGGTATTTCAGTGAATTCACTTAAAAAAAATACAATTCAACAGAAAATGGCATACAGTAAAAAGAATAAAATTTACGTGGGAGATTCTATCCAGCAAAGCTTTAACTCTTTTGAACCATTTAAGGATAGAGAGTACTTAAACATTACAACATCGCCGGACGGACTAAAAATAGCTTTTGAAGTCTACGGCGGAAATTTATATGTAATGAATTCTGACGGAACAGGGTTAATAGATTTGGGGAAAGGATACCGTCCTAAATGGTCACCCGATAGCAAAAGAATAGTTTATATGATTAGTGAAGATGACGGTTACAATTATACTTCTTCTGATTTATATGTGATTAACGCAGACGGTACAAATAAAATTCAACTAACGAAAACTAAAGATGAATTGGAGATGGATCCTTCGTGGTCGCCAGATGGAAAATATATTGTTTATAATGAAATGAACGAAGGAGCAATTTACATACTTCCAGTTAATATACAATAAACAAAACAGAGTGGGACTAATGAAGAAGTTTTTCTTTTTGTTTTTTGCAATTGAATTTTTAACACTAAAAGCGCAAGTAACAGGTTTATCTGGATGGAATATTTATTTAGACCCTGGTCACAGCCAAAATGAAAATGTTGGAATATATGGATACTCTGAAGCGAAAAAGGTTCTGCGGGTTGGTCTGGCTTTACGTGATTATTTATTGAAAGAGACAGACATAGATACAGTTTACATTTCCAGAACAAATGATGATCAGTATGTAACATTAACGCAAAGAACTGACCAGGCAAATTCGTTAGGAGCAGCGTGGTATCATTCTATTCACAGCGATGCTGCAACTATGGGCTCAAATGTAAATAGTACTTTGCTTCTTTGGGGTCAATACAAAAATGGACAAGAAAAAATTCCGAATGGCGGTAAGGCTATGAGTGATATTATGGTTCAAATCCTTACAGCAGGTTACAGAATTCCAACGAGAGGCTCCATAGGCGATTGTACTTTTTATGGTTGTACAGGTACCGGTCCATATCTTCATGTTAATAGGGAAACAACAATGCCTTCTGAATTGAGCGAGGCAGGTTTCCACACAAACCCTTCTCAAAATCAAAGAAACATGAATGCCGAGTGGAAAAAGTTAGAAGCCAGAACATTGTTTTGGTCAATACTTAAGTATCACAACATCCCGCGTCCACCGGTTAGAATTTTAACAGGAATAATTTCCGACGCCGAAACAGGCATCCCAATTAACGGTGCTACAGCAACTGTTGATACTCAATCTTATACTACAGATACATATCAATCACTTTTTCATTTGTATTCTACAGATTCAACGCAACTTCACAACGGTTTTTACTATTTAGAAAATGTGCCATCTGATTCCTTGAAGTTAGTTGTTACCGCACCAGGTTATTTGTCAGATACTTCCTATATTGCTGTGTCTGATACATTCTTTACTTTTAAAGATGTTCAACTTGTTTCCACAGTGCCCCCTACCTTGCTTTCGTCTTCTCCAACAGAGAATGATTCAATCTATCCCGGAATGGATAATATTGTATTTAATTTTAGCCGCAAAATGAATCGGGATTCTGTCGAAGCAAATTTAATAATTACCCCAGCAGCGCATCTAATTTTTTCATGGAGTAATTCTGATAAAACTTTAAAAATTTTGACTGACAGTCTTAAGTTTTCCACTAACTACACAATAAAAATATTGCCTAATGCAGTTAGTTTTTTGGGAAATTTATTATTTGATGGTAATGGTGATGGAATTGGCGGAGATACATTGGTATACAATTTTAAAACAAAACAATTAGATCAGTACCCGCCAAAAATTATTTCTTTTTATCCCGATAAAAAGGAAAATGTAGAACTTCGTCCAGTAATAAGAATTAATTATAACGAGAAAATTGATTTTACTGGTGTTACAAATTTACTTAAACTTGTCAAAGCTTCTGACCAGATGGAAGTCAGTGGAAGTGTAAGACATTATGTCATCAATAATAAAAGTGTCTTGCATTTTTTCCCATCTAAAATACTTGATTCATCGGAAGTTTACCAGTTTAAAATATTGGCTGGAGTAAAAGATATTTTTGGAAACACAACCGCAGCTGACACATCGATAAATTTTAAAACTGGAGATACTGATTTTCAAGTAACAAGCATTGATAATTTTGAGGGCGATTTTACAGCAAATTGGTGGCAACCAACTGCTAGTGGTTCAACAGTTGGTGTTGTTCCAGATAATACTAAGATTTTAATTAACTCTTCAGTAACAAATTTAGTTACTAACAGCAAAAGAAGTATGCAATTAAACTATGAATGGGATACAGGTGCAACATCGTGGCTGATACGTGAATATTTAAATACTGGTACACCACGAAACATAACTTTCAACAAGAGTTATATTCTACAAGTTTATGTTTTTGGGGATGCAAGTAATAATCAATTTCGTTTTGCTGTAGATGATAACGTACCACCAGGCACCACACATGAAGTGAGCCCGTGGTACACAATAGATTGGTCGGGTTGGAAATTAGTTTCTTGGGATATGACAAATGACAGTACTGGTTCATGGCTTGGCGACGGCAATCTTGATGGAACATTGCGTTTTGATAGTTTTCAATTGACGCACAATCCTATCAACGGTGCTCAAAGTGGAGTAATTTTGTTCGATGATTTGAGAGTCGTTAAGAAAATAATTGTTAGTGTTAATGAAGGTGAAATTGCATCGAACCTGCCATCAAGTTTTAAATTATTCCAGAACTATCCTAATCCATTCAACCCTGCAACTATAATCACTTATCAGGTACCAATTAGAAGTCATGTTACCTTGAAAGTCTATGACATGCTTGGGAGAGAAGTAGCCACATTAGTAAATGAAGAAAAAGCACCTGGTAAATACAATGTTAAATTTAATCCGAGTTACTTACCAAGCGGCGTGTATTTTTATAAGTTCGAATCGAATAATTATGTGTCAGTAAAGAAAATGATTTTTTTGAAATAGTATCTTTTATTCAATATTATTCGGAGAAAAAAGTGAGGAATAATTACTGCAATGAAAGTAAATAAAATCTCAGAAACATCCGCTTCGCGGAAAATAGATAAACTGCAATCAAAGGTTGAACAATATTTTCTAAATAAATCGGGTAAAGAATTAATATATAGACCCACTGAAAAAATTCCTGTAATTCAAGTATCAAGTTTTCCTGAACTTGGAAAGTTAACTGCTCTAAGATTTATTGAGTGGGTTTTAGAAAATCCTAATGGTGTAATTTCCTTGCCAACTGGTAAGACACCTGAACATTTTATTAAATGGGTGGAAAAAATTTTAAAAGAGTGGGATACAAAAGAGATTCAAAATATTTTAAAAGAAGTAGGTATTAATACAGCAAAAAGACCCAGCTTAGAAAATCTAAAGTTCGTACAAATAGATGAATTTTACCCAATTGATGTAAAACAGCATAACAGCTTTTATTATTACATACAAAAGTTTTATTTCCGATTGTGGGGCTTAAATCCTAAGAATGCTTTGCTAATGAATATTAACGAAATTCCTACTCCAGAAAATTTATCTTTAGATGAAATCTTTCCAGGGAAAAAAGTTGATCTCTCTCTTAGAACTAAATGGGCAAGCACAAGATTAGAAAGACTGCAAAAGGAAACAATTGAAATTGTAGATGAATTTTGTACGAACTATGAACGAAAGATAAGGGAAATGGGAGGTATTGGTTTTTTCCTTGGTGGTATTGGTCCAGATGGCCATATAGGGTTTAATGTAAGAGGGAGTGACCATTTTTCAACAACAAGATTAACAGAAACCAACTACGAGACACAAGCTGCAGCGGCAGTCGACCTTGGTGGAATTGAGGTCGCTAAAAATCGTCTTGTTATCACAATTGGATTAGAGACCATCACTTATAATAAAGATGCTACTGCTATTATTATAGCCGCTGGTGAAGCTAAAGCAAATATTGTTAGGGATTCAATTCAAAATCCAATCTCAAATAAATATCCAGCTACAGCTTTACAAAAATTAAAAAATGCAAGATTTTATTTGACTCATGGTGCAGCAATACGATTATCAGAACGAAGATATGTTGAAGCAGCTCAAGAATCACCTCTATCTCAGTTTACAATAGAAAGAAGTGTTATCAATTTAGCTGTGGAGAAATCCAAGACTTTAGTCAATCTTACTAAAGATGATTTTAAAGATAATAAGATTACTAATCTCGTATTAAATACATTAAAACAACCGACTTCTCAAATAACAAAAGAAATTGAGGAGAATTTAATTAAACGACTTGAAAGGGGTATGCAGCCTGTTGAAAATGAAGTTATTCTTCATACTGCACCTCATCACGATGATATTGAACTTGCTTATCTTCCTTATATTACTCACTTAGTAAGAACACCATTGAATAAACATCATTTTACATACCTTACTAGTGGCTTTACTGCCGTTACAAATTCGTTCATGTTAAGTCTGATGGAAAATTTGGCTACATTCTTAGAATCCAATTATTTTGAAAAAAAGTTTGAGGAAAAGTATTTCTATAAGAATAATATTGAAGCAAAGAATAACGATGTGATGCATTATTTAGATGGTGTAGCAGCTCACAGCAGGACAATTCAAAATGAAGCTTTGGCTAGAAGACTGCTTAGGAATATAATAGAAATTTATGAGGAAGAAAATTACGTTTACTTAAAGGACCGCGTTAAAGAATTAATAAATTATTTTAAAACCCAATACCCAGGTAAAAAGGATATTGCCCATGTACAAAAATTAAAAGGGATGCAGCGAGAATTTGAAAGTGAAATCTTTTGGGGTTATTACGGGTTTAGAGTGGAGGATGTTTCACATTTAAGATTAGGGTTTTATCAGGGCGATATTTTTACCGAACAGCCAGAAATGGATAGGGATGTTATACCAATTTTCAATCTGCTTAAAAAAATAAAACCTACTATTGTTTCTCTTGCTTTCGACCCGGAAGGGAGTGGTCCTGATACTCATTACAAAGTAATGCAAGCTATTTCTGAAGCTCTAAAACTTTATGAAAAATACAGCGGAAATAGTAACATCAAAGTTTGGGGCTATAGAAATGTATGGTATAGATTTCACCCTGCCGAAGCTAACATTTATGTGCCTGTTAGTTTAAATTCATTCGCTATTCTCGAAAATACATTTATGAAAAGTTTTAGTTCGCAAAAGGATGCAAGTTTTCCTACTTGGGAATACGACGGACCATTTAATCGAGCAGTTCAAAAAGTACAAGTAGAGCAATATAATGTACTTAGACAATGCTTAGGGAAAGATTTCTTCTTAAAACACCAGCATCCAAGAATAAGAGCAGCTAAAGGAATTTGCTTTTTACGCGAACTTTCTTTAGATGAATTTTATAAACATACAAGAGAATTAAAGAAGGTTACAGAATAATTTTAAAAACTTTATAAGATATGGGGACGACTGAAAAATTAATATTTGGGACTTCTGAAAAATTCGATGAGTCATTCCAGTGGAAACGGGAATCCATTGTTTCAAAGTTGATTCCCACTCCCCACTTTCATTGAGAATTCACCACTTCGTGGGAGGACAGGTTCCGTGGGAATGACAATCGCTGATAATTCTATTTTTTAGATGTCACTGTTTGCTTCTGTTGGTTAGATAAATTGTTCTTTGTCCATTTCCCTCTAAAATTGATGTTGTTTTCTTTTAATGCCATAATGTGATTTTTAAGAGTGAGATATTTTCAGAGGTTTCAAATAATTACTTTTTGATCATCTTTAGAAAACTTTTTATGATGGATTCATTTAAGAGATTTTTCCTTGCTCTAATTCTTCTTTCCTATTACTCCGTCTTCTGTCAAACTGATACAATCAGATTTGCCTGGCTGAGCGATACACATGTAGGCAATCCAACCGGTGCGCAAGACCTTAGGAATTCCGTTAAGGATATAAATTCACTTCATGGTATCGATTTTACTATAATTTCTGGTGATATTACAGAAATGGGGACTAATGAACAATTGCTTCTTGCAAAACAAATTCTGGACAGTCTTAATACAAAATATTACATAATACCAGGCAATCACGATTGTAAATGGTCTGAATCTGGCGCGACATTTTTCCCTAAATTATGGGGTAACGACAGATTTGTATTTCAGTATAAGAATTTCCTTTTCATTGGATTGCATCAAGGTCCAATTATAAAAATGGGTGATGGCCATTGGGCGCCGCAAGATTTACGATGGCTTGATTCCACATTAAGTAATGTCCCTAAACAAGAAAAAATCTTTTTCGTAACTCATTACCCAATTGATAACAGCATCGATAATTGGTACGAAGTTTTAGACAGGATGAAAAGTTACAATATTCAGGCTTTTTTATTTGGGCATGGACATAAAAATGCAACTTATGATTTTGAAGGCATACCGGGTGTTATGAGCAGGTCGAATTTGCGTGCAAAAGACAGCTTGGGTGGATACACAATAGCCGAGATTGTTGATGATACAATTAAGTTTTATGAAAAAACTCCGCTTACAAGCAACAAAAGATATTGGTATAAAATTGCTCTTGGTAATCATCACTATGATAAATCATTCAAATTAGAGAGACCAGATTTTTCCGTTAATGAACGTTATCCTAATGTCAAAGAAAAATGGATTTTTAATTCCGGATTTACAAATGCTTCTTCTCCAGCAATATGGCAAAATTCAGTTTTTACTGCTGATGCTTCTGGAAAGCTTTATAAATTGTCACTGAATGATGGAAACATACAAGGTACTTTTGAGGCGAGAGGACCTATCTACTCATCACCGGCTATAAGTAACAACTTAGTAGTTTTCGGTTCGGCAGATAGTAATATTTATTGTATTGATGCTGAGACAGAAACAATAATTTGGAAAATAAAAACTAACGCTGCAGTCTTAGGCTCACCATCAATTGACAACAATATTGTTTACATAGGTGGAAGTGATAGGAAGTTTAGAGCAATAAATTTAAAAACCGGCGAGATAATTTGGTCATTTGACAATCTTAAAGGATTTGTAGAGACGAAACCCTTGATTTACAATAACAAAGTAATTTTTGGCGCTTGGGACTCATATTTGTATTGTCTGAATAAAATTAACGGTGAATTACTTTGGAAGTGGGAAGGAGATCAAAAAGGTGTGCTCTATTCGCCCGCTGCATGTTGGCCAGTAGCTGCTCGTAATGTAGTATTTATTGCAGCGCCTGATAGAAAATTAACAGCAATTAACGTTAACTCGGGAAAACAGCTATGGCGAACTGCAAAGTATCAAGTGAGAGAGACAATTGGAATTTCTGAAGATAGTACTAAAATTTTTATAAGAACAATGCGAGACTCAATTATTGCTCTTCCAACTAAATTTGAAACTGAAACGGTACCTCAACCATTATGGGTTACTAATGCTGATTTTGGTTACGATATCAATTCCGCTCAATTGATAGAAAAAGATGGTGTCTTATTTTATGGAACTAAAAACGGATTGCTCATTGCGCTTGATTCGCCAACAGGCAAAATTCTTTGGAAACATAAAATTGGTGTAAGTGTCGTCAACACAATTACACCGCTAGATAAAAATCGAATTGTGTTGAACGATATTGATGGAAGAACTATGCTCGTAGAGTGTGAAGGTAAAAGGTAAAAGGAAAAAGGTAAAAGGAAAAAGGCAAAAGGTAAAAGGAAAAAGGTAAATCATAGAAAAATGCTTATGAAAAAGAACTTATTACTTCTACTTACTATTTTACTTGCAGCATGTACATCAGTCAAAGAAATTCAAAAACCCCCTAAGAAGGCTGCTCTTCCAGAACTGCTTTCTGACATGCAAAATTTAATTAAAGAAAATAAGTTCAGTATTAAATTCCCAAAAGGCAGCGAATTTACAAAATATGAAATTGATAGCCTTAACAATGAAATTATTATCAATGCTAATAAAGAATTTTCTTTTCAGCCTTTTAGAGAAGATAATGTAAATGAAATTTATAATTCAATAAAAGATTTTTTGGGTGATGAATATTCTCGATATAAAATAGTGGTTAAGTCACTTGGCACTCCAATAGAAGAATTAATCCCGAATTTCTACAGAAAAAAAATTCAAAGAGATACAAGCCGATTATTTACAAAGCAATTCCGACCTTTAAGCATAGTTAGAAATATTAGCAAACCATACTACCCAACAAAAGGCTTATATAATAGGAACATTGCTCTTTGGGCTAGTCACGGACGTTATTATAACAAAAAACTTGATAGGTGGATGTGGCAGAGAGCGAGGTTATTTCAGACTGTTGAAGATTTAGGTCCAACTGCCTTCGTAATCCCATATTTAATCCCAATGCTTGAAAATGCTGGTGCTAATGTATTTACTCCACGTGAAAGAGATATTCAAACAAGTGAAGTGATAGTAGATAACGATGATAATTCTGATAGTTTTGTTTTGCAAGACACCAAGAACAATAAATGGAAAATCGGTGAGGGTTCAGCTTTTGCTTTTGGTAGTCCTCCTTATAAATCAGACTATAACCCATTTGAACATGGCACTCATTTAATTATTCGTTCAGAAAATAAAATTACAGCAACGGCAACTTACATCCCAAATATTCCCAAAGACGGTGAATATGCTGTGTACGTTAGCTATCATTCATCAGATAAAAATGTAAATGATGCACATTACACAGTTTATCATGCAGGCGGCAAGACTGAATTCGAAGTTAACCAGCAAATTGGCGGTAGTACATGGATATATCTTGGCAAATCTAAATTTAAGAAGGGAGTTAATCCATCGATTGGTAAAGTGGTTGTTGATAATAAAAGTGATACTCCAGGTAAACTAATTTCTGTTGATGCAGTTCGTTTCGGTGGGGGTATGGGAATTATTGAACGTAACGGTAAAACAAGCGGATTGCCCAAATTTATGGAAGGAGCTCGGTACTTTTTGCAATTTTCTGGCATGCCAGATACATTAGTTTACAACCTCAACGGTGATACTTTGGATTACAACGACGATTATCAATCAAGAGGAGAGTGGGTTAATTATCTTACTGGTGCACCTTATGGACCAAACAAAGATAGAAAAGCAAAAGGACTTGGTATTCCAATTGACCTTTCACTTGCATTTCATACAGACGCTGGAGTAAATCAGAACGACTCTACTATTGGTACTTTGTCGATTTACAGCATACCAGATTTTGATTCAAATAAAGTTTTTCCAGATGGGACATCAAGACTTGCTAATAGAGATTTAGCAGACATTTTACAGACACAAATTGTTAATGACTTAAGAGAAAAATATGATTCATTGTGGACAAGAAGAGCGTTACGAGATGCAATGTACAGTGAAGCAGCTCGTCCCAATGTTCCATCAGTTCTTCTTGAGCTGCTTTCTCACCAAAATTATTACGATTGCAAGTTTCAATTAGATCCCAGATTTAGATTTGATGTTTGCAGAGCAATCTACAAAGCTATGGTTAAATTTATTGCTTCAGAATATAATACCGATTATGTTATTCAACCTTTACCTGTCACAGACTTTTATACAGAATTAGATCAAGACGGAAATATTAAATTATCATGGAGACCACAACTTGATGAATTAGAGCCAACGGCTATTCCCAAAAAATATATTGTTTATAGAAGAATTGGTGATGGCGGTTTTGATAATGGTACCTTAGTCGATGATACAACTTATACTTTTACGGATACTAAAAAAAATGTTATTTACAGCTTTAAAGTTACTGCTGTAAATGAAGGTGGTGAGAGTTTCCCGTCGGAAGTATTATCAGCTTGCAGTTTTGGTAAGGATAAGCAACCTGTTTTAATTGTAAATGGCTTTGATAGAATTGCCCCACCTTATTCCGTTGAAAGCAAAAATTTTACTGGCTTCTTGAATATAGTTGATCCAGGTGTGCCAGATAAATATGATCTTGGCTTTACAGGTTACCAACATAATTTTGATCCTTCAATAAATTGGACATCGGATGATATGCCTGGACTTGGTGCAAGTTATGCGGATTATGAATCCAAAATAATTGCTGGTAATAGTTTTGATTATCCATTCATTCATGGTAAAACAATTGTGGCAAATGGCTATTCCTTTGTTTCTTCAAGCGATGAAGCAGTTTGGAATGGATATGTAAATTTATCTAAATATAAATTTGTTGATTTTATAATGGGTGAAGAAAAAGAAACTCCATGGCAGTCAAATTATGCTAATATAAAATATGGAGAACAGTTTAAAGCTTTTCCCTATTCACTTCAAAAGAAAATTTCAGAATATCTCAATTCAGGCGGGAATATTTTTGTCTCTGGTTCTTATATAGGCACTGATTTATTTTGGAATAAAGGTAATGACAACAAAGATGTTGTGTTTGGTAAAAATTATTTGAGATACAAGCTTTCTACAGACCATGCAGTCCGTATAGGAAAAGTCTATGCTAACAGCGATATTGTTTTCCCAAACGGTTTTGAAATAGATTTTAATACTTCATTAAATGATTCAATTTACGCAGTGAGCGCTCCAGATGCGCTTGGTGAGATAAATGGCAGCAAGACAATTCTAAGGTATTCCGAAAGTGATACTGGTGCGGGTGTTGCTTATAAAGAAAATTACGGCGTCGTAGCTTTTGGTTTTCCATTCGAGACAATTCTTGATTATAAAAAACAAACTGAGGTAATGAAGTACATATTGAATTACCTCATTAAAAATTAGAATAATTGCTATTATTTTTTTATCGAAAGATAATAGTAGGATTAATCAATAAATTTATAAACAATTATGAGTGTTTATGGAAACCAAAACGGAAAGATTATTATCGTTAGATATTTTTCGCGGGATGACAATTTTAGGAATGATACTTGTCAATAATCCTGGGTCATGGTCTAATGTCTACCCGCCGCTTCTTCATGCAAAATGGAATGGATGCACACCCACAGACATTATTTTCCCATTCTTTTTATTTATAGTTGGTGTAACAACAACCTTTTCTCTTTCTAAGTACAGAATTAATGGTAATAATAAAGAAGCTTATATTCGATTGCTGCGCCGAAGTGCGAGTATATTTCTGTTGGGTCTTTTTATGGCAGGGTTCCCTCATTTTGATTTTACTACGATAAGAATTCCTGGTGTTTTGCAACGTATAGCGGTAGTTTATTTTTTCACCGCTTTAATTTTCTTAAATGTTAAAAAAGAAAAAATTATTTACATAATTGCTGGATTGCTGCTTTTTTACTGGGCTATTATGACTCTTATTCCTGTGCCTGGAGTTGGTTACTCTAATCTTGAGCCCTCTACAAATTTAGGTGCTTGGTTGGATAGATTACTTTTAGGAGGTCATCTGTGGAGTCAATCAAAAACTTGGGATCCCGAAGGAATATTAAGCACAATACCTGCTATTGGGACCGCACTAATAGGCGTATTAACTGGCTATTGGCTGAAAAGTGATAACGATAAAACTACTAAAACCGTAATGATGTTTTTTTACGGTAGCATCTTAATGGCTGTAGGTTATGTATGGGATTTTTTCTTTCCTATTAACAAAAGTTTGTGGACTAGCTCGTATGTAGTTTACACTGGCGGTTTAGCCTTAATTTTTTTAGCTGCTTGTTATTGGCTTATTGATGTAAAAGATGTTAAATGGTGGATTAAACCTTTTCATATCTATGGAACAAATGCAATAGCAGTTTTCTTTCTTTCTGGAATTTTGGCTGTAATTATGGGTATGATTAAAATTACTGAAAGTAACGGCGAAGTAATTTCTCTTAAGTCTTTTTTATTTAAAAATATTTTTCTGCAGATTGCAAATCCAATAAACGCATCTTTACTCTTTGCTATATCTTACGTTCTGCTTTGGCTCTTTTTAATGTGGCTTTTATATAGAAAAAAGATTTTTATAAAACTGTAAGTGTTAACTTGAACTTTGATTATTAACAGTAGGTGCGCAATGAAAAAATTACTTTTTTTATTAATTTGTTATATGACTATCTCAGTAGCACAAACAAAATATAACAATATCAACGAGGCAATTCGGAATGGCGAGTTTAAAAAAGCAGAACAATTAATCGATAGTTTAATATACGCGGAAAATTTGTCAGAAGAAGAAATTTATGAGCTGAATTTTGAAAAAGAAAAAATGGAAAGAATAAGAAAAGATTTTACTAAAACGTTGCCAGATATTTTAACATACGTGAAAAAGTATTATCCTAATGTTAGCGATTCGGATATTAGAAAATGGGAAGAGGATGGCAGTCTCGAATATAAAATTATTGATGGTACAAAATATTATTTCAACAGAGCAGCACAAAATCTTTTTAGAATAAATAAAGACGCTAAAAAAAAGAAAAAAGAAGTTGACGGTAATCAAAAAGATAAATTAGATGTTTTTTTGGAAAGCTATTTGCCAAAAGTTGTTAGTGAAGCGAATTCTAAAAACTTTTCTCTAGTTAAACCTGAACGAATTAAAATTACTTATAGGTTAACCGTTCATTCTGATGCTGTGCCACCTGGTGAAGTAATTAGGTGTTGGCTACCATATCCACGAGAAGAACATGCTCGTCAAACGAATATTAAATTAATTCAAGTTAATTCAGATAATTATTTAATTGCACCCAGCAAATATCTGCAGCGTACAATTTATATCGAAAAGAAAGCAGTAGCTAACAAGCCGACAATTTTCGAATATAGCTTAGAATATGTTGGTAAAAACCAATTTACCAAAATTGATGTATCTAAAATAAAACCTTACGATACAAGCTCTGCTTTATATAAAAAATATACTGCAGAAAGAAAACCGCATATTGTTTTTACAGATAAAATAAAGAACTTATCTCGTGAAATTATCGGAAATGAAACAAACAAATATTTAATTGCTAAAAAAATTTATGAGTGGATAAATGATAACATTCCTTGGGCGGGTGCAAGAGAGTACTCTACAATTGATAATATTTCCGATTATTGTATTACTAATGGTCATGGTGATTGTGGAATAAAGACACTTTTGTTTATGACTTTGGCCAGGTACAATGGGATACCTACAAAATGGCAAAGCGGATGGATGTTACATCCCGATAATGTGAACTTGCATGATTGGTGTGAAATGTATTTGGAAGGTTACGGCTGGCTGCCTGTGGATCAATCATTCGGTTTGAAAAATTCTGATAACCAAGATGTAAAATGGTTTTACTTTGGCAGTACAGATGCTTATCACTTTATTGTAAATGATGATTATTCAGATGATTTGTTTCCAGCAAAAATCTATCCAAGAAGTGAAACTGTTGACTTTCAACGAGGTGAAGTTGAATGGAAAGCTGGCAATCTCTATTTCGATAAATGGGATTATAATATGGAGGTAGAGTACTTGAAATAACAGATAAATTTTGAATCAAAACTATGCTGTTTAAATTAATTTTTCATTCCTTGTAGCGCAGACTTTAGTCTGTGAACTTGCCTGCAGTAAGCAGTGAATAAAATATAAATGCAATTATAATAACAACAGACTTTAGTCTGTTTTACATTTAGATTACCTTCAGAAGAGCGGAATGAGTTATTTTATTTTTTGAAAAAAATCACGTACATGCGACAAACTCGCATGAGTGAATTTTTATAATAAAAAATTATTTTGGACAGATATGTTATATACAAGGACATAGTTAATTTTTTCATATTCTATTGCATAATTTGGGTTTATAGTATGGACAGGCTTTTTAACCTGTTAAAAATATTTACAGCCTTATAACTCTGTATTATGCAACTTCAGTTTTTGATGGAACTATACACCAAGTGGTGAATGCTCAATGTCATTCCCGTGACACTTGGCCTCCCACGAAGTGGTGAATTCTCAACGAAAGTGGGGAACGGGAATCCATTGATTTGGTTGAAGATTCCCGCTTTCGCGAGAATGACAAACAGTGAAGTTGGGAATCCGCCACTCCACAAAGTGGTGAATTCTCATTGTGGGTGAATTCTAAAAATACCTTATTCTTTTCTTTACTACCTTAGTAACCTCAGTAAGAAAAAAAGACCAAACCTTATTAGCTTATTGAAAAATTACCATGCTTGCAGCAGCAAGTCTGTGAAAACTTGTGCTGAGTTAGCGAAGCATCCGTTAAAACCTGACTGCTCAGGCAGGTCTGTGTTGTCCGTGTTCTACTTTCTAACTTGTCCGCCGCATTCTGGCGGAAAAATTTTACTTTTTAGTCAGACCCTATCTATAAAAAGAGATAATCCCACCAGACCAGAAAGTGTGGTCATCCACTTTGTGGGTGAATTCTTATTGATATAAAAAATTATAAAGTATGCGAGTTGTAAAGAAGAATAAAAGGCGCACAAGAATTATCTATTACACAGCTTTTTAAAACCAAACTTAACCACTGCAGTTAAATAAGAAAAAATGAATCATCAAAATCATTAATCAACTATCCATTTAACACTAGCTGTAAACATTATTAATTATCTCAGCTTCCAATCCAAAGCAATGTTTTTAAAGAAATTTTGTTTAACGTTTCAAAATTCTTTAGGAACTTTAGAAAGTCCTATTCCTGGCTCTTCATTCAAAACAATTTTTCCGTTCACTATTTTTGTACCTTCAAACGGGTCGTTGCTTATTAATAGATTGCCGTCTAAATCAGCCCAATGCACTTCAGGTGATAATTGTGAAGCAGCAGAAATAGCGCACGAAGTTTCTGTCATACATCCCAGCATTACTTTCATGCCCAATGATTTAGCTAAGTCGAGCATTTTATGTGCTTCCCGCAAGCCAGTGCATTTCATTAATTTTATGTTTATTCCTGAATAGACCCCATGTGCTTTAATAACATTGGGTAATCGTTGAACAGACTCATCACCAAAAGTTGGAATAGGGCTGTGTTCGGTTAACCATGCCATGTCATCTACTTGTTCTTTAGGCAGTGGTTGTTCGATTAATTTTACGTTTCTTTCGTTAAGCCAGTGAATCATATCAAGAGCAAATTGTTTATCGTGCCAGCCTTGATTAACGTCTGTTATAATTGGCTTATCAGTAACCGAACGAATAGTTTCAATCATTTCTTTGTCGTTATCACCGCCAAGTTTTACTTTTAAGATTTTATACTCTTCAGCTTCTTTTACTTTTTGTCTTACAACATCAGGTTTATCGATACCAATTGTAAAAGAAATGTAGGGAGTTTTCTTTTTATCATAACCCCAGATTTTATGCCATGGTTTGCCAAGTAATTTCCCTACGAGGTCGTGTAAAGCAATATCCACAGAAGCCTTAGCAGCAGTATTTTTTTCTTCAATTGAATCGACATATTCTAAAATGTCTTCCAGTTCAAATGGGTCATTAAATTGTGATAAATCTACTTTAGAAAGAAATTTTGTTGCTGTTTCTTGAGATTCACCCAAATATGGCGGCATTGATGCTTCGCCATATCCTGCAATGCCGTCATATTCAATTTTAGTTAACATAACTGGGGTTGTTGTTCTTGAACTAACTGCTATTGTAAATACGTGTTTTAATTGTAAAGTATAGGGTTTGAAAGTAAGTTTCATTTTTTTATTACTCTTAATTATAGAAATATTTTTTGAAAACAAATCATTTGATAATCCCCCCAATAACAGCGAACCTCCGGCAAGTCCACTTAATTTCAAAAAGTCTCTTCTATTGTGTTTCATTAGAAATCTCCTTGATAAAATTTATTATTTTTTACTGTGATAACGCCATTTTTATCAAGCGAATTAATTATTCTTTTTGCTCTTATGAAATGATTTAGTCTGTAACTGCTAAAATTAGCAGAGTCTTTTTCAAAACTGTTTATCATAACTCTGCCGGAAGCATGTATATATTCATAGTTGCCAATATAAATTGCAACATGAGTAACTTTCTCTTTTTTATCACCCTTTTCTTTTTCTCCAAAAAACAATAAATCACCTGGGCGTAAATTTTCGAAGCCGTTTTCTGTATCGACCAAAGTTCCAGTGTTAACTTGTTGAGATGCATCACGTTGAAGAACGACTCCGTTTAAAAAATAAACAGTCTTGGTAAAACCGCTGCAGTCCATCCCTTTTGCTGATGTACCGCCCCATAAATACGGTATTCCTAAAAATCTTTTAGCAGTTGATATAATATTTGCTTCGGTAGGTTCAGCTTTACTTAGCCAATCATCTAATGGAAAACATTTTTCTTTTTCAATGTATGCTGTTCTGTGGTCGGGAAATTCAACATAATAAAAATCGTCTTTTTCACCTAAGTTAATCAATATATTGCCAGCTACAAGGTCAGACACATGTTCAGAATTTACATTGGGTTCTTTATATGCAAAGCCGAACTCGCTTGTAAAAATAATTTTAGGTTGCTCAATCCATTCATTAATTTCCTTTTTGTTCATTAAAATTAAACCGCCATCGTCAATCCAAGAAATATAATAGTCTGGTGTTTGGACAAGATAAAATCCATCATCTTTCTTTAGAATTTTTACGGGAGTTCCAAGTAAAGCTTGAGTTGCTAATTCAGCCGAATGTGACGGGGCAGTTCTTATATTTGCAACTGAAAGGTTAATTATTCCGTAAGTATTTTCGCCTAAGAGTTTTGAAGGCAGCAAATTTATTTTATCTTCAAACGATATATTAAGTTTATTAAGGTTGTCGATTAATTCATTTTTTGCTTCAGTTAAATTTGTTTCGCCTGAGAGAACATATACACCTCCAGAATCAGTTGCAGTTATTTCAAAAACAGCTGTTCTTTTGTCGGGTGCGTAAGTTGATTTTACTTTTTTTATAATATCATTTATAAGGGACATTTTATTTTCCTGCGTGTATAAATTGCCAAATGCTAATAATAAAATAAGAATGGTTACTTTTGATTTCATCATTTTTCACCTCTTTAGTTAGAAAGCGTTTGTTCTTTTTTACGTCCAAAATCTTCATCTAAAGGGATAAATTTAGTAATAATAAAAGCGGGAATAGTAGCTAATAAAGTCCACACGAAAAAATACTTATAGCCGATCATATCTTCAATCCAGCCGCTAACCATTCCAGGCAGCATCATACCAAGGGCCATAAAAGCAGTTGCGATTGCAAAATGAGCAGTCTTGTGGTCGCCTTCGGATATATAAATCATATACAACATATAAGCCGTAAATCCGAATCCATAACCAAATTGTTCTATTGCAACGCAAAGATTAATAAAGAAGAAAGAAGTAGTTTGGGTAAATGAGAGTATTATATAAACGCTATTAGGAACATTAATTGCTGCGACCATCCACCAAAGCCAATGTTTTAAGCCATCTCGTGCTGCTAAAAAACCGCCTAGTATTCCGCCTGCGAGCAAAGCTAACATTCCAACGGTACCATAGACAATCCCAACTTGGCTTGTCGTTAATCCTAATCCGCCTACACTTCTGTAATCAAGTAAAAAAGGTGAAGCAAGTTTAACCAATTGAGATTCGCCTAAACGGTAAACTAATAGAAAAGTTATAAAGATTGCAATATTTTTTTTCTTGAAGAACAAAACAAAAGTCTTGAAAAACTCTGAAAAAATATTTCCGTTATTAGCTGAAGCAACTGATTTGTCATTTGGCGGATAGGGTAGAATAAAGAGATGGTAAATGAAGAAAAGCATAAACAAAACACCAAGTACAGAAAAAGTTATTACCCACGATAGACGGATATTGCCAGCAGTAGCATAAAATATTGCTGCTCTGTTTGGTTCGACAGTGTTGTTAGTGTATATTAACGAGTAAGCAGGCTTGTTCCAATTAGATGAATTAAATGTGAAGTCGTTGCCCTCAATAATTGATATTCTATCATCTCCGCTTTTGTAATCAAATTTTACTTTAATATTTTTATCAGCAGGGGGTTCTTTAGATAAGTGAAAGTAGATAGCCGCAACGCTTCCATTCTTTTTACTGAATGAATTTATATCCCCCTCACTGTTAGTATAGAAGCCATTCTGGATGTTCCAATTTTTAATCAGAGATTTAATTGAATCGATGTTTTGGTTTTTATTTTGCGAAATATTCAAAAAAATTTTGTCTGTTGACGCAATTACTCTAAGTTTGCCTTCTTGAGGTTGGAATTGAGTTTGTTTCAGTTTTATATCGTTTGGCTTACTCGAATTAGCTATAGTAATTATTTCAGTTTTAACAGGGGGTAAACCAGTTGAGGTTTCGAGATAACCTACAAAAATTATTAACAGTCCTTGACCTGTAATCATAGCAATTCTATAGAAAGTACTTCTTATACCAATGAAAAAAGCCTGTTCATGTTTTTGTAAACCAAGCATGTAAAAACCATCGGCAGCAATATCATGCGTAGCAGAACTAAAAGCCATCAACCAAAAGAAAGCTAAGGTATATTTAAAGTAATTTGGTGCCGGGATACTAAGAGCAACAGCTCCAAGTGCAGCTCCAATAATGAACTGCATTAATATTATCCAAAAGCGTTTTGTTTTCAAGATATCTACAATTGGGCTCCATAACGGTTTAATGACCCACGGCAAGTAAAGCCAGCTGGTATACAAAGCAATGTCGGTATTCGACACACCCATTCTTTTATACATTATAACAGAAACAGACATTACAACAACATAAGGAATACCCTCAGCAAAATATAAGGTGGTTACCCAAGTCCATGGATTTCGGTAAGTTCTTTTTTGCTTTTTCATATATGTTTTATTTGATAAGAGAAAACAGCTTAAAAAAGTTAATTAGTTTGGGCTAAATTTTTAGCCATAATTGCTGCACCCATTGCTGGTTGATTTTCTGCTTTTACAATTTCAACTTTTTGCAGAGTTTTTTTTAACTTATCTTTAAATAGGTTTGAATAATAATTTTCTGTTGAAATAACGCTACCGGTCAAACACAATTTCATTTCTTCTTTGTTCATAATTTTTAACATTGATTTTACATGAAGAATTAGTTCATCAGACTCTTCATCCAGTACTTTTTTTGATAGTGCGTCACCCATTTGAGCAGCCTCAATTACTTTTGGTGCAAAAGATGCAATGTCAAAATTATTTCTGTAGACTTGAGTTATTAATTCTGATGCAGAAGTGATGCCAAAATCTCTACTTAACATTTCGGTAAGCAATGTTTTTCCTCCTCTGCCATCATATTCTTTAGCAACCAAGTTAAGCCCTTTTCTTCCCAATGTATAGCCGCTGCCTTCATCGCCTATAAGTCTGCCATAACCGCCAGCGCGATAAATTTTATTAAAATTATCTTTAGCTATTATAATAGAACCCGTTCCAACGATTAAAAGGCATCCTTCTTTACCAGAGAATGCTCCTTCAAGTGCAATCCTTGCATCGCTTTCAACAATAAATGATTTAAAGCTATAGCCCTCAACTTTTGCGTAAGTCATAAAATCGTTTTTTAATTTTTCAGCGTCATCCTTTCTTCCGGCTCCTGTTGTGCCTATCAAAATTGATTCAACATCTTCAGAAGATATTTTAAGGTAATTTAATGCAGATAAAATTAATGAGAGAATGGTTGAAGCGACTCGCTGTGTACCAATAATAAGAAAATTTGATTGACCTCCTTCACATGAATAGAGTGGATTCAATTCGTAGTCGGTCACTACACACTTTGTTTTTGTGCCTCCGCCATCTAATCCAATAAAGTATTTTGAACTCATTTAATTAATTAAATTATTCTAATTTATTTGTGAGCTGTTTTATTTAGCAGTAAGATTATTTACTCCAATTATAGCAGGTTTACTTTCGTTGCTAATTTTATCTACAGCCGATACTGCAATATGTGTCAATTGTAATTTTTTTACAACTAATTCGCCATTATCATTAATAAATTTATATTCTGAAATTTTTGGGATGATGTAGGAATTAACATCAGCTGTAAGAATTTTATAGTCCCATCTTCCATCGTACTTGAAATATACAACCCACTTAAAAATGTTTTTGTTGTTATTGCTTGACCAAGATATTTTCACGCTATCATTTTCCACAGAAGCAGAAACTTCGGGTGTTTTTGGTGGCTGAATGTTGAACCATGGTGTGGATGGTATAAGCGCTTGCTGTTTATAGGGCCCGTTTGATAGAGCAGCAGCTAATTCGGGCGAATCTTCCAATGCTGAAACGCTGTAATGAATATTACCGGGCGATTCTGGCAACATAGCTCTTGTTATCATTATTTGGTTAATGATTTCTGTTGTGTTTAAGTCATTATTTTCTCTAACGATATATATGCCTGGCCAGAAATGCCTGTTTAATTTATTCTGCTCCTTCCACCACCCTAAAATTATCGGATAACTTTGATAGAGGTTACTTATTTTCCAATAAATTTGAGGTGTCCAGTAATCTACCCAACCCTTATTAATCCATAATTTCGCATCTGCATAAATTTTTTCATATTGGTCGAATCCCTCAACAGACTCTGGGTGACCCGGTCTCCAAATTCCAAAAGGACTTAGCCCAAACTTAACAGTTGGTTTAATTTTTTTTATTCCGTTGTAAACTCTTTGGATAAACTTATTTATGTTTTCGCGTCTCCAATTGTTTTTATCTAACTTGCCGCCGCTGTTTAAATAATCTTGGTAACTTTTTCCATCTGGGAAATCTTCATTATTGTTGTAAGAAGGGTAGGGGTAAAAATAATCGTCGAAGTGGATGCCGTCTACATCGTACCTTTTGGTTATATCCATTACTACTTTATACGAATAATCCTGCACTTCTTTGTTGCCTGGGTCTAACCACCAGTAACCGGATTTTAGTTTTACAACCCACTCAGGGTGTTTTTTGACAACAGAATAGTTACTAATCTCGCCCCCTTTTACGTGATGAGCACGATAGGGATTTATCCATGCGTGTAATTCAAGCCCTCTTTTATGAGCTTCTTCAATCCAAAACTCTAAAGGGTCATAAAAAGGCGATGGAGCAACACCTTGTTTGCCTGTTAAATAATAAGACCAAGGTTCAATATCGCTTTTATAAAAAGCATCACATTGAGGTCTAACTTGAAGTATCACCGCATTAAAGTGATTATTTTCTAAAATATCTAAAATTTTTATTGCTTCTTTTTTCTGCTCCTCTGTTGAAAGGGATTTACTGCTTGGCCAGTCAATATTATCTACTGTTGCTACCCAGGCGCCTCGAAATTCTCTTTGAGCTTTGGGCAAATCGTTGCATTCTTTTTCTTGTAAAATAGGATGACTATTTGTGATAAGATTGTAAGAAACTAAAAATAAAAAAATGAACAAAAGTAATTTTCTTATTAGCATAAGATTACTCAAAATGTATTGAATGAATTATTTTTTGTCCCATCTTATTATTTCTTAAGAGAAAAATTATTTTAGCAAAGTTAAATTGTAGAGTTAATGCAATTTTTTACTTCATCGATTGGAATGAAAATATAAAACCGTTATTTATTTTTACTACATAATTGGGTAGTTTTGACACGAAAGTTGTTAAGTTTATATGATGAATAAAATAGGATTTAAGTTGTTATATAAAATGGGCGTTATTTTTTATCTAATATTCTCGTTGCTGCTTTTAACAGATATAGTTTTTGCTCAATCCAATAATTTTACTTTTGAACGAATTACCAGAGAACAAGGGCTAATACCGGGCAATGTAAACGACATTGTTCAAGACAGCATTGGCTTTATTTGGATGGCTACAGAAAACGGGCTTTGCAGGTATGATGGATACAATTTCCTTTATTTTAGGAATGAACCTACTGATACTGCAAGTCTAAGTTTTAATAATGTATTCAGCTTGCTTAAGGACAAGAACGGCATTATTTGGGTTGGTACTCTTGGCGGCGGTCTAAATAAATTTGATAGCAAGACGAGGAAGTTTAAACGGTTTAGATACAACCCAAATAACCCAAACTCAATAAGCAGTGATATAATTTATAAGTTGTATAGAGATTCCAAAAATAGAATTTGGATTTCAACACTTGGTGGTGGCTTAAACTTATTTAATCCAGTAACTGAAACTTTCGTTCGCTTTCAGCATAATCCTCATGATTCAAATTCCATAAGCAGTAATATGGCTAGTGCAATTTATGAAGATAAATATCATAATTTTTGGGTAGGAACTTTTGATGCAGGCATGAATTTATTTTATCCTGATGAAAAAAAGTTTATACACTTTAAAAATGATTCCTCGAATATTTATTCGATAAATCATAATCAAATAATGCAATTCTTAGAAGATGATAAAGGCAGATTTTGGGTCGCAACTTTTGGCGGTGGTGTTAATTTGTTTGACCGTAAAACGAAAAAATTTTATAACATCAAAAACAAAAAGAACTTTACAATAAAACCTGACCACTTAAACGTTAGAACTTTATATGAAGACGAAAATTACTTGTGGGTAGGCACTTACAATGGGCTCTTTCTTTTTGACAAAAATAATTTTGCAAAGATTGATATTTATTACAACCCAAATAATCCTCAAACAATTAATAACAACAACATAAGGTCAATATTTAGGGACAGAACAGGGGTTTTCTGGGTAGGAACTATTACAGGGGTTAATAAATATGATTCTATGAAAAAACGATTTCATCTTATCAGTTTTAAAGAAGCTTATAAACATAAAATGAATAATCTACGCTCTTTACCATCAAAATTTATTTTTGAAAACATACTATGGGCTAGTTTGGAAAAACCAAGTAATATTGACAGAAAAAACAGAAGAATATATTATTGGAGCAGCTCAGACTTTACAAATAAAATTAACATGACTATTTCACGCAGTTCTTATTTTGACGAAAAAGGGAACCTTTGGGTAGGCAGCTACGATGGAATACACTATTATGATAGATTTATCAATGAATTTGTTAATGTGCAATATTCAGACGATGGTACCCCAACACTTGGTAATAATTTTGTCAAATGTTTTTATGTAGATAAACAAGGTAATTTCTGGGCTGGCACAATGGCTGGCGGTTTAAGTTACTATAATTACAAAAAAAATATTTTTAAAAAGTATTTGCACTACGAAAATAAACCCGAAACAATTAGTGACTCACGTGTAATGTCTATTCTTGAAGACAGCAAGGGATTGCTTTGGGTTGGTACTTTTGGCGGACTAGATATATTTAACAAATCTAATGAAACATTTAAACATTACCAGTCAATTCCGAACGACAAGACTACTATCTCTAACGACCGTATTTATTGTATATACGAATCAAAAAATGGTGATTTATGGATTGGTACTTATCAAGGTCTTAATAAATACAACAGAGAACAAGATAACTTTGAAAGATTCCCTGCAAATCAAAGTTTAGGTGAAGATACAATTTATGGAATACTGGAAGATGATTACGGTAATTTGTGGATTCGAACTAATCAAGGTATTACTAAATTTAATCCTTCTAAAAAAGAAGTATATGATTATACTTCAGAAGATGGTTTGGCTGGCTTAGAATTAAATGGAAACATATATTTTAAGGATGCAACTGGAAAAATGTTTTTCGGTTTTTCGAATGGACTCATTTCTTTTTATCCAAATGAGATTGTAAATAATCCTTTCAAGCCAGAAATAGTATTTACAAAACTTTCCATAATGGATCATGAAGTTGGAATTGGAGAAGATTCACCATTGACAAGACCATTAAATGAAATGAAAGAAATTGTACTTTCATATAAAGATAAGGTGATTAGCTTTGAATTTTCCGCACTTCATTATGCAATTCCATATAAAAATAAATATGCTTATAAATTAGGGGGACTTTTTGATGATTGGACTTTTGTAGATGCAGAACACAGATATGCAAAATTTACTAATTTGAGCCCGGGTAAATATGTCCTAAGAGTGAAAGCTTCTAACAACGATGGTCTTTGGGGTGATAATGAACGCACGATAAGTATAATTATAAAACCACCTTTCTGGGAAACTTGGTGGTTCAGGTCTATTGCTGTAATTGCTGTTTTACTGATAATTTTTTTGTTCTACGAAAATAGATTGAACAGATTATTAGAAATTGAAAGAACACGTACCAGAATTGCTCGAAATTTGCATGACGAGGTCGGAGGTTCGTTGTCAAGCATTCAATATTTTGTTAGAGCAATTAAGAAAAACCTTTCAACTGAAGACAATAATGCTGTTTCAAAATACTTAAACTTAATTATGGAAAGCTCCGACGATGCACAAGAAAAAATAAAAGATTTAATTTGGACTGTTAATCCTGAAGAAGACGGCTTAGGGAAATTCTTAATCAAATTTAACAGATATGCCTCAGATTTACTGGATTCTAAAGGAATAAGTTATCATATTGATTTACCAAGCGGCGTAGATAACAAATCTATACCAATGGAAAAAAGACAGCATTTATGGTGTATTTGTAAGGAAACTGTAACAAATATAGTTAAGCATTCGCAATGCAAAACTGTAGATATTAAGTTCACAATTCAGAATAATAAATTGAACTTTTATATAGCAGATGATGGTGTAGGGTTCGATATGGAACAAAAACATTCGAGCAATGGAATTGTTAATATTAAAAACAGAGCAGAACAGTTGAAAGCTGATTATTCTTTAAAAACTTCTCACAATAAAGGTACTAGTTGGTTCTTTTCTATAAAAATATAATTTCACCTAATTGGGTAGTGTCAAAAATTAGTTTTATTAAGAGATTAATATTGTAAGGTGAACTATGGTAACCATTTCAATAATAGAAGATAATATTTATGCTCGCACTGCATGGGAATCAGCTCTTAACAGCGAAGAAGATTTTGTTGTACTTGGCTCTTTTGGTTCTTGTGAAGAAGCCATTGAATCTGAAGCCATAAGAAAGAGCGATGTAGTTCTCCTTGACATCGGTTTGCCTGGTATTTCAGGAATTAAAGGAGCTGAAATAATTAACAATATAAATAGTAACGCCCTGATTATTATGATTACAATTCAAGATGATGATAAAAGTATCTTTGGCTCGTTGCAGTCTGGTGCTATTGGTTACCTTCACAAATCAGTTTCGCCGGATGAATTAATTGAATCAATAAGGCAAGCTGTAAAGGGCGGCTCGCCAATGACTCCTCAAATTGCTCGTAAAGTACTAAAATCTTTTCACAAATTTAATCCTACTCACGAAAAAGATAAGCTTACTGAAAAGGAAATTACAATTTTAAATTTATTGGCTGAAGGAAAATCATATAAAAAAATTGCAGAAGAGGTTTTCCTTTCGGTAGATGGAGTTAAATATCATATAAGAAGCATTTACGAAAAACTTCATGTCCATAGCAGAGCTGAAGCAGTGAGCAAAGGACAAAAAATGAGAATTTTGCCTATAATATAAATTTATGAAAGTAATTTAAGTGCAAACAGTATAACTATAAATCCAAAAAATAAAATTGTATTGTACAGTCCTTAGTATGAGATTTTAAAAACATTGAATCTTAAGTTTTTTATTCGAAAAGTTTGCTCATATAGTAAATAAGATAAAGTAACTTACTACTATACAAACACTTACATATGGCTTTGGTATATGTATTCTATAGCTTTAATTTCTGACGATATCGGCTCTCTAAAAAATTTAATATCCCTATGACTTCGTATATAATTAAATGACTTGGATAATATAGCAGTTTTAAAAACTACACATTGGTGTAGTGTTATTGCGTTGAATAGTTTACAAATTAAATCAGCAATAAAATTTCCTTTCGGTTACTTAGAAAGAATAGATTTATCAAATACTTAGGAAATGATGATTATGTTTGATACTATACATGCAAGTTACAACTTATCTGAATTTATTAACAGAAGGAAATTTTAGTCATTGTTCTAATTATTTTGATAATCTTGAAAGAGCTAATTGACTAATTATTAACTTTATTGATGCTACCATGTTCTTTACAACTTTCAGTAGTGATTAACGAATTGTTAATCCAAAAATTCAGAGCGAAACTTAGGAGATTTAGAGTATGAGAAAAATTTTACTTTTTGCATTCCTCTCATTCTTTATTGCATTACAAATCCGTGCGCAGACAGGTAAAATAGTAGGTACAGTTAAAGATGCGGCTACAGGTGAGCCTCTCATAGGCACCAATGTAATTATAGAGGGTACCACCACAGGTGCTGCCACAAATGCTGATGGCTTTTATGTTATTCTAAATGTACCTGCTGGCACTTACACGTTAAGATTTTCTATGGTGGGTTATACAACCTACACTGTAAGAGATGTTGTAGTAAATATTAACCAAACAACTACAATAAATGCCGAACTTTCTACTGAAACAATTCAAACAAATGAAATTGTTGTTACAGCAACAACTCCAATTGTACAAAAAGATGTCTCATCAAGTAGAATTAATCTTGATGTAAAACAAATTTCAAGTTTGCCAGTTACTAGTATTACAGGTGTTATAGGTCTGCAAGCAGGCGTTGAACCCGGTCTTGTTATAAGAGGCGGTGCAGCAAATCAAACTGGATTTGTTGTTAACGGTATGACGTTAAGAGATGAAAGAGATAATTCGCCTTTTACAGGTATTAGCTACACAGCAATTGACCAAATTCAAATTCAAACAGGCGGATTTAATGCTGAATATGGAGACGTAAGGTCGGGCTTAATTAACGTTACCACCAAGGAAGGTTCTAAAGATAAATATTATTTTAGCTTCCTTGGGAGATACAGCGCACCTTCTGCTAAACATTTCGGTCCTTCACCAAATGACCCTAATACTTATTGGTTGAGACCTTATCTCGACCCAGCTGTATGTTGGACAGGCACAACTAACGGTGCTTGGGATGAATATACTCAAAAACAATATCCTTCGTTTGAAGGCTGGATTGCTATTGCAAATAAAACACTCCAAGATAATGACCCTAAAAATGATTTAACACCACTTGCTGCCCAAAAATTATTTTTGTGGCAGCATAGAAGACAACTTGATATTAGGCTACCTGATTATGATATGGATATGAGCTTTGGCGGACCGGTTCCCGTAATAGGTAAGGATTTGGGCAACCTTAGATTTTTTGCCTCTTATCGCCAAACACAAAATGAATATGTAATACCTTTATCTCGCAATGGTTTGAACCAATATAGCGGACAAATAAAAATTACAAGTGATGTTGGTAAAGGGAAAAAATTAATGGTGCAAGGCTTGTTGGCTCAAGATTTAGGGACTAATAATAATAACGCTGGTTTAAATGGATTGTTTACTTCTCCGGATGGTATTGCAAGCGTTATGAATCAAGTTAGTTACATTGATGCCCGTATGTTTGCACCAGACTACTGGGCACCAAGCACTGTTAATTATTTTATGTACGGTGCAAAATTTACCAATGTAATTAATCCATCAACACTTTACGAAATAACCTTTACTGCTTTTGGTTCAATATATAAGACAGGTCCTGGGCGCAGCAGAAACACAGACAGTGTTTATCAATTTGGCAATAATTACTTTGTTGATGAAGCTCCTTTTGGATATTCAGATTTTCCTACTAGCGGGATTGGCAGCGGTTTAAGAATGGGAGTTGGTTTCAGCAACTCAAGAGATAGCAGCCGTGTTACTACGTACAATTTAAGAGGTGATTTTCAAAGCCAAATTAATGAACATAACGAAATTAAAGCTGGTATTGAATTTACTTTTACTGACAATAATGTGCATTACGGCTCAATTGATGAATACTTGCCAAGCGGCAGGTCAAGGTCAATTTGGCATACTTATCCTAAAAGAGGTGCAATTTATATCCAGGATAAATTAGAATTTGAGGGAATGATTGCTAATTTAGGTCTTCGTGCCGAGTATTCTGATCCGGGAGGTACTTGGTACGACTTCAGCAGTCCTTATACTCATGCTTTATCTTCTACTGGTACATTAGACACTGTAGCACAGTCTCCTGTTGTTAAACAATTTACAATTAGTCCAAGACTTGGTATTGCATTCCCTATAACTGAAAACAGTAAATTATACTTTAATTATGGGCATTTTCGACAAATACCTACTCCGGATAATCTATACTTAGTAAGAAGATTTTTAGACAACAATGCTGTTACAAGATTAGCTAATCCAAACCAACCATTACAAAAAACTGTAGCTTATGAATTAGGTTACGAGCAGAACTTGTTGGATATGTTTTTAATTCACTTGGCTGGTTACTATAAAGACGTTTCACTTCAATCACGTTTAGTTACTTTTGTAAGTCGTGACGGTAAAGTAAATTATTCAGTAACAAGGCCAGATAATTACCAAGATGTTAGAGGTTTTGAAGTAACTGTAACAAAAAATAGAGGTTCATGGATTCAAGGTTTTGTTAATTATACTTATGATGTAACAACAGCTGGAAATTTTGGATTTGACACTTATTATGAAAACCCTGCTGAACAAAAAAGATACGAACTTACTACTACTTCTTATTATCAAGAAAGACCAGTTCCACGTCCTTATGCTAGAATGAGTGTTGATATTTTTACACCCCCAGATTTTGGTCCAAAGCTTGGCGGCATAGATATTCTTGGTAATTGGAGATTGAATATTGTTGGCTCGTGGCGTTCTGGTTATTACTTTAGTTGGGCTAACGGCGGTTCCATTCCAGGCGTAGTTAATAATGTTCAATGGAATGATTACTGGAATTTTGACTTGAGACTGAGCAAGAGTTTTCGTTTTGGGATAGTGGACCTTGAATTGTTTGCGGATGTAAATAATGTTTTCAACTACAAATATATGTCGCAAGGAGGATTTGTTGATGCAAACGACTATTTGGCTTACATGAGGTCTTTGCATCTGCCTAAATCAGCTTTTGACAACTATCCTAGAAACCCTGATGGCTCTGTAAATATTGGTTATTCAAATACTACTGACCCATCGTACTACGAATTTGGGAATGATAGACCTGGTGACTATAGAACTGGCCCTTATCACCCTTGGGATCCAAATGCTGACCCTGCTACAAAAGAACAATGGCTGAAAAATAAATCGTATATCGATATGCCTAATCAAACATTTTTAACATTCTTAAATCCAAGAGATATTTTCTGGGGATTAAAAGTTACTTTGGAATTGTAAACATAATAGCAATTAATTCTGAGGATTAAATGAAAGTTTTATTAAATATCCGTATGAAAAAATATCTAACAATTATATTGACAATAATTTCTATAGCATTGCCAGACAAAATTTTTGCACAATATAATATTAAGTGGATGACAGCCGGCTCACTCCAAAGCTGGTTTTCTGAAATTGGTTGCGAAATTGAAGAAGGCAGAATTAAAGAGCAGCAAGATGGAATGCAATGGCCGGCAATTTACCAAAGACAAGATGCTGAAGCAGCAAGAGGATTTTGGATCGGAGCAACTAATTTTACAGATGCTGACGGCGTAAATTATCCATATAAAGTGGTGCATGTTGGACCTAGGGTCCCCGGCACAAACGAATTCTTCCCGCAAGAATTTAAAATGATTAGCAAATTCGATCCTCCTGTAGTTACTGTCGATGGTATAGTATCTTATAATAATCCTACCGATAACGATGAAGTTGATCCTACTATTAAACCTGATAGAATGATTGTGAATGTAGTTAATACTCAGCTCGGTATTACTATGACTCGTAAAATTATGCAATTTAGCCAGCAGTACCACGATAATTATTTTATTTACGATTACACATTTACAAATACTGGCAATACAGACGGTGACCCTGAAATAGAACTACCTAACAATACCCTAACTGGTGTTTATTTTTATTGGCAATACCGTAATGCTCTTGTAAATGAAACAAGGTATGAAATTGGTAATGCCACGGGCTGGGGAATTAATACAATGAACGACACAAGAGGCGATGGTGTAAAAGTAGACCCGCCAAATGAACAATTTAGAGCACAATACTCATGGCATGGTCATTATCCGCCATTTACAGCATACGATAATATTGGTGCTCCAATTTGGACGCCGGCAGTTAACATTTCTCCAGGTGACACAATCGGCAGATTAGGTGCACCGCATTTTATAGGCGAATTGACCATTCATGCTGATAAATCCGCAACTGATCCATCGGACGACCCTGCACAGCCTTCGACTACCTCTTGGGAAAGTTCCGACGACCCGCTTAATTCTAACAACGATGCTTATAACATTGCTAAGATGACTACCGAATATCAAACTTTTATTTCACGCGGGCATAAATCACCCAGACACGCAGATGCTGTTCAACCCGATGGTAATTTTATTAATCCCGCAAAATGGGGTGACCCCTCTTTAGGAACTTCAGGTGGTTATTCTTCTGCAAATGGATACGGGCCTTACACTTTAGCTCCAGGTCAAAGTATTCATATTATTATTGCTGAAGCTGTTTCAGGTATTAGTAGGGAGAGGGCAATTGAAGTGGGTAAACAGTACAAACAAAAGATTATTGATGCTGCTACTAAAAACGCAATTGTAATGACTGGTAGGGATTCGCTGTTCCAGACTTTTAGAAGAGCAATAGCTAACTATGAATCAGGCTATAACATACCTGAACCACCAAAGCCACCGACAAGCTTTACTGTGACTTCACGTGGTGATGGTATTTCATTGGATTGGACAGCAGATGCAAGCGACCCAAAGTTAGACCATTTCGAAATTTATCGCGCCGTTGGAAGATATGACAGTACTTATACCTTGCTTTACACTGCAGGTCCTAATGAAAGGCATTATGATGACTTGACACCTGTCAGAGGACTCCTTTACTACTATTATATTGTAAGTGTAGGAAAAGCATCTGATAACACTGGTGTTGGTTTAACTCCACCCGGTCCATTAAAAAGCAGCAGATATTACACTCAGACTTACAACCCTGCTATTTTGAAGAGGCAGCCTGGTACCAGCATGGATCAAATAAGAGTAGTACCTAATCCTTTTTACATTGGTGCTGCGGCTGAATTAACCTTTGGCGACCAGCAGCCCAATAGATTGGCTTTCTTTAATATACCAGGCAGATGTACAATAAAAATTTATACCGAATTGGGGGAATTAATTAAAACTATTGAACACACGGATGGAAGCGGAGATGCTTATTGGGATTCTGTAACTTCTTCTAATCAAGTGGTTGTAAGCGGTTTATATATCGCTGTAATTGAAAACCATGATACAGGTGAACGTAAAATTATAAAATTTGTAATTATCAGATAATCAATTACATGGCGGGAATGATAATGAAAAATAAAATTAAAATTTTAGCGCTTAGTTTAACTTTTGCTTTAACTGCTTATCAAATTAACGCTCAGCAAAAGTTAGCACAAACTGGAATGAAATTTCTTAATGTATCTCTCGATGCAAGATCCAGCGCATTAAGCGAAGCTGTTACTTCTTTTCATACCGATGCAACAGCAATGTTTTATAACCCTGCTGGAATGGCAAGAATATCTAATTATGTAAGTGTTGTAGTGGGTACTACAAATTATATTGCAGATATTAAATACCTTTATGGAGGGGTAGCTTTTGCACCTTTCGATGGTAATTATGGTGTTGTGGGAATTAACTTTGAATCTGTTGACTACGGCGACCTTCAGGCTACAATTCGATACAATAACGACCAGGGGTATTTGGATGCTGGCACTTTTTCACCTACAGCTCTTGCAGTTGGAGTTGGATATGCTAAAGCACTTTCTGATAAATTCTCAATTGGCGGCAATATTAAATATGTAAGACAATCATTAGGTACTGCAATTGTAGGAGGCGTTCAAGTAGGTGCAGGTAATACACCTACAGGCAGAACAGTTGAAGCTAAGACAGACGTCATCGCTTATGATTTCGGTGTAATTTATAAAACGGGATTTAAAAGCCTTGATTTTGGTATGAACGTTAGAAATTTCTCTAGAGAAGTGAAATACGTTCAAGATGGATTTCAATTACCGCTGACTTTTAAAATTGGTATATCTTTCGATGCTATGGATCTTCTTAATGATGTTGATAAAGATATGCACTCGCTTTTGCTTTCCTTCGATGCCTCTCATCCAAGGGATTATCCAGAGCAAGCTGCTTTTGGTGTCGAATATACGTTTATGAAAACATTGTCTCTTAGAGTTGGTTACCAAACCCCTACTGATGAGAAAGGTATTAGTGCAGGTGTTGGTTTTAAGCATTCATTCGCTGGTTTCGATTTTGCTGTCGACTACGCTTACACTTCTTTCGGTGTTTTCAATAATGTACAACAAATTTCTGTAAGGTTTGCATATTAACTTTTTGCTTAAAAAAAATTACATGGAAATAGTATGAAAAGATTTTACAAAATATTTAATTCATTATTGCTAATTATTTTATTGAGTCTTTTTGGCTGTGGAGAAGAACCTACTCCAAGTTTATTTAATAGTGTTCCTACTGGACCAATTGGAGCAACGCCTGTTATTACATCAATTACTCCTTCTGATTCTGCTCGTGCTGGCGTGGATTTACTTACTATCGCTGGCTCTAATTTTTCTTCTGATATCAACAGAAATTTTGTCTTTTTTAATGGTAGGAGCGTACAGGTAATTTCTGCATCTACAACAAGCTTGGTTGTTAAGGCTCCAAAATTATTGAGTGATACTGCAAGGTTTGAGGTCGGGAAGTTTAAAGTATCAACCCTTGATGCTGAATTGTACAGCAATGAAGTCCAATATAAACTTAAGCCCGTTATATTCCAATTTTTCAAGTTTACTCAGTTCCAAAAACCATACTCATTTGTAATTGATGCATCTAAAAATATTTTTATTTCTATGACTAATGATTTAGGCGTTGGTATTGGTGTTAAAAAGCTTACTCCATCGGGCCAATTACTTGACTACGCTCCGAAAGGTTCTGAAACTTATTGGACTGCAATGCGTTTTGGTCCCGGAGGAATTTTAATTACAGTAAGGCAGGATAATGTAAGAGCACTGTTCCAAATTCCAGCAGGCGGGGGCACACCTTCTACTTATGTTGTGCTTCCTAACAATTCAGCTAAAATCGCTTCAATTGACTTTGATGCAAATAACAATTTGTGGGTTGGCGGCAATAATACGGCTATTTATAAAGTTAAACCCGACAAATCAATCACATCTTATAATTTTACGGGTAATATTACTGCTTTAAGATTTTATAACGGCAACTTATATGCTATAGTTAAGACAGATTCTGGAACACTCATCCAAAGTTTTCCTATTGATGCTAATGGTGATTTAGGGAATCCATCACTCTATTTTGATTTTTCAAAAAGTTATGGCAGCCAAAATGTTAATGCCATTGAATTTTCATCTGATGGTGATATGTTTCTTGCCACAAGTGATGTAAAAAATCCAATTATTATAGTCCATGCTGATAAGACTTCTGAGACTTTATTCCCGGGCGTATTGGCAGCTAGCCCCGCATTGTTCTTAGGATGGGGATCTGATGGTTACTTGTATTACACAAGAGCACAGGGTACTAATCCTTCAACGGGAGAGCAGATTTCTCAAAGTATTTTACGTTTAACAATACAAAAACAAGGAGCGCCATATTACGGACAATGATTTTAATTCTTTTGTTCATAATAAATAAACTTCTTTAATAAACAAACAAGGAGAGCGATATGAAACTAAAAATAACCATCACTATGCTTGCAGCTCTAGTAATTTTCGCAGTTCCTCTTAAAGCTCAATGGAATAATCTTGGCGCATGGCCAAGCGATGCTTTTAAGGGCTCAACACACGGTATTGCAGTAGACCCCGATGGAAAAGTTTGGGTCTCAAATTATTATGCTGACACTACTATTGTAACTATTAATGGTACAGATACAGTAAAAAGTTCTTATAGAACCATTAAGGTTTTTAATCCAGATGGTACCCAAGCCTCATTTTCTCCAATTATTTTTTTGAAAAAGAATGGTGTTGTAAAAGATACACTGAAATATTCAACTAGAGGGATGAGAGCCGACAATAATGGTAATATTCTATATGTTGATGGTTTTTGGCAGATGTACAGGATTAATTATAAAACGGGCGAAGAAATGAATAAAATTCCTGAAAATCCTGGAGACCCCGACTTAGGATTTGCACCCACATCTCCTGCTGTAGATCAAAATGGGAATATCTATGTAGCTCCTGTTCTGCCTGGCAATCCAATAAAAGTTTACGATACCGATTTTAATTTTATAGGCACCGCAGTAGATGCTACACCAGGCTATTCTAGAACTGTTGAGGTTTCTAAAGATGGTAATACAATTTATTTTGCTGGTTATAGTAATGGAGCAATTACCGTTTATCAAAGACCTGATGAGTTTTCTCCATATGATTCTGTTGGTACAATACTCAACGGATTTCATTGTGAGGCTTTAGCCTGGAACCCAGCAACAGGTTATTTGTGGGCAAGTGCTGGCTCTGGTAATGATCCAGCAGAAATGGGTTACACGAATAATACCTGGTATGCTTATGATGTTGCTACAGGAGAAATTAAGGATAGTCTAAAATGGATATTTACCACCCCAGGCAGTTCTAATGAGAGACCAAGAGGAATTGCATTCAGTCCCGATGGAAATATTGCATATATAAGTTGTTTTGGTACAAATGATATTCCTTTAATTCAAAAAGTTGTGCATACAGGTAATTCAGTAAGAGAGCTTGCAGAACTTCCAAGCGGTTATACTTTATCTCAAAATTATCCTAATCCATTTAACCCTACCACAAATATTAAATTCTCTATTCCGGAAACTGGTTTTGTTACGTTAAAAGTTTATAATACATTGGGTCAGGAAGTAGCAACACTTGTTAATGAAGAGAAACGTGCCGGGACTTACGAAGTTAATTTTGATGCTTCTAATTTGGCAAGCGGGGTTTATATGTATACTCTTAGCACAAATAAAATAACTCTTTCGAAAAAAATGTTACTAATTAAGTAAGAAGAACCACATAATTTTCTTAAGGATGAATTTTAAGAGTGTACACCAAGATGTATGTGTAGGGGCGAGGGGACCTCGCCCCTACATCTTAAATGATTTTTGAGAAAATTTTTGCGTAATGTAGAACAGACTTTAGTCTGTTACACAGTAAGTTTAAAAACAAACATTAGTCTGTTACTTGTGTTATTATAATAATCTTCAGTTTGTTGCCATAACTACAAAATGATGATTTTGTGTATTTGTGGTTTTTGACTTTTTTGCGAATCAATCTTGCCAGCTGTCGCTCTCATGTTAGAGTTTGTTGGGTTATATGAGGTTGGCAATAAAGGTAGCTTAGACTTTTTAGCAAAAAGGGGTAAGCGAGCACTTTGTCTCAACTTTTTTCAAAGGTTGAAGAACTATTAGGGCTGCTGTTTTTAGGTGAAAGAAATAATTGATAATCGGAAACAATGATGAATCAATTTGTGAATAGATTAGGTTGTCATTTTATGAAAAAATATCTACTCTTATTTCTGTTAGCTAACTCAATTTTTGCACAGTTTAATTCGCCTAAAAGAGAATTAAGAGGCGTTTGGATTGCCTCCTTAGGCATCGATTGGCCATCACAACAAGGTACAAGTGCGTCTGTTATTGCCAATCAAAAAAATCAATTGATCGATATATTTAATGCACATAAAAGTTATGGATTGAATGCAATATTTTTTCATGTTCGACCAATTTGTGATGCAGTTTATAAAAGCAGCTATGAACCGTGGTCCAATTTTTTAACCGGCACTCAAGGTGTAGCTCCATCGGATACAAGTTATGACCCGCTTAAATTTGCAATTGAAGAAGCTCATAAAAGAGGGATGGAACTTCATGCATGGCTAAATCCTTATAGAGCTGAACTATCAGGCGGCAGCCAGGTCTCTGCTAATCATGTAATTAACAAGCACCCCGAGTGGATAATAAAATGCAATGGCAGCGAATACCGCTTTCTTAATCCAGGTCTGCCTGAGGTAAGAAAATATGTTTTACGTATTGTTATGGATATAGTTGAAAGATATGATGTAGATGGAATCCATTTTGATGATTATTTTTATCCTTATCCCGAATACGGTACATTTAACGACGATGCTACATTTGCATCGTATCCGAATGGCTTTACTGATAAAGCAGCCTGGCGCAAGAACAATGTTGATTTGCTGCTAAAGATGATTTCTGACAGTATTAAAGCTGTAAAGCCTTGGGTAAAATTTGGTATCAGTCCATCTGGTAATCCATCAGTTAACAGTTCAATTTTTATTAATCCAGCAGATTGGTTAGCAGGTAATTATACTGATTCCACTGGTACCTTTCATTCCGGAGAACCTTATATTGATTATATAATGCCCCAGCTTTATTGGGCTAATTATGGTGGGTATTTATATAGCTGGACGACTTCTTCCTTGTTAAACGGAAGACATTTATATATTGGACAAGCTGCATATCGTTATTCGGAGTTTCCTTCAGGTGAAGCTGCTTGGGAAATTAATACAAATAGAAATAACCCGGCAATTAACGGCGGTGTTTATTTTAGCTCGAGAAGCTTAACTGTTTATAACTATAATTATATTGCTGACACACTTAAATATCGATACTTTACACATCCAGCTATTCTGCCTAAGATGACCTGGAAGGATATTAGCCATACTAAACCAAATCCACCGCAAAATCTTAGATTTGAAATCAATTCATCCACAGGCAAATATGAACTTCATTGGGATAAACCACTTCCAACAGATAATGGAGATTCAGCTTTTTTCTATGCAGTTTATCGCTCGGAAAACAGTTTCCCAGATATTAACGATTCTACAAATCTTTTTGGATTGACCGGGGCAACATTTCTCTCTGCCGATGAAGCAAAGTATTCAGTTACAAAAGGAAATTATTATGCTGTAACTACAATTGATAGATATTCAAATGAATCTGAAATCAGTAATGTAGTTTTATTTGATTTGCCGTCTTTAATACCTAACAAGCCTGTACTTGCTTCTCCATCTAATGGCAGTCACGATTTGGGTTGGTCAACTACTTTGGTCTGGACAGGCGATTCTAATTCGGAACGGTATATTGTGGAGGTTTCTAAAGATTCTTCTTTTAATTCCAATATTATTTTATCGTTAGCCGAGTATAGAAATAATCAAATAAATTTTAGAAATATTGTACCGGGTGAAACATACTATTGGCGAGTTAAAGCATTTGGTCAAGTTGGAGAAAGTGAATATTCGGATGTGTTTAGTTTCAAGTCTGGTGTGCCTTTGCCTCCAATTCTAATTTCTCCAGCCCATGCAACTTACAATGTTTCGTTAACACCAGTGTTTACATGGCACTCTACCGAGAATGCAACTTCATATAGAATTCAGGTATCAACTGTAGTTCAATTGAATAGTAATTTTGTTATTGATACTACAGTAACAGATACAACTTTAGCATCCACAATAACCCTTTTGCCAAATAAGAAATATTATTGGCATGTGAATGCGAAGAATAATTACGGTACAAGTGATTGGTCTACTGGTTTTGGTTTTCAAACTACTGTGACATCAGTTGAGAATGAAAATATTCCAACTGAGTTCTCTTTGCAGCAAAATTATCCTAATCCGTTTAACCCAACAACTATAATTAGTTACCATCTGCCTGTTAGCAGTCATGTTACATTGAAAGTTTTTGATTTGCTGGGAAGGGAGGTTGCGGTCTTGGTTAATGAGGAAAAAACACCCGGTAATTATGAAGTAAAGTTTGATGGTAGTAATTTTGCAAGCGGAATATATTTTTATAGAATTAATGCTGGTAATTATTCTCAAATGAAAAAGATGATACTTTTAAAATAATTCTTCATAGTGCCTCCATTGTAGTAAAATAGGTTCCCCTTCTAAATGATATTTGGAAGGGGAATTCTTTAATTTTTGTTCTATAATTTAATTTTTTGTTAGGCCAAAATTATGGCATTAAAAGTATTGGTAATAGCCATCATTGATTGTGAATTTTTAAGGCTAAAATTAAGATTCTCCTAACAAACTTTTTGAAGAGTAAGATTAAGGAGGAGAAACCTTTTTGAAGTTACAAAAGCTTAGTAACATATATAAACCATAAGATCCTAACCTTATTACCTAATTTTGTTTTTTTCTTTGTCCCAATGTAAATCGATAAGGTAATAGGGCTTGCTTAGAGGGATTCGGAGTGTTACTAAGGTTTTAAAACGGATAGGGTCTTTGGATAATGTTTACTGGTGAAATTATGATTAAGATTGAGAATCGTCGTAGGATTCCTGCGTAGAATATGTTATTGTATTTATGAATCAGGGCTTTTAGGTTATAGTTTTTCAAAAGGAGCTGGTAAACAAAAATAAGGTTCGCGGTTAAGATTTTAATTCTCAAGAAATTAAAAAGTATGCTTAAGAAAAGTATAAATAAACTCGTTGGTTGTAAGACTATGAGTATTTTGAAATCGTGCATCTTAATAAGGACGTTTCAAATTTTTGAACATTATTAGCTTATTGAAATGTATAGTGTAACTATTTATTTATTTTGAGACACTGAAAAATAGAATTATCAGCAATTGTCCAACGGTGGGCTGTCTAAAAAGTAAGATTTTCCGCCAGAATACAGCGGACAAATTAAAAAATAGAATATCGACTACACAGACCTGCCTGAGCAGTCAGGTTTTAACGGATCCGCCTGCAGCGGGCAGGCCTGTCTACCTGTAGGTAGATTTTTACAGACTTGCTTGCTGCAAGCAAGCCTACCGAGGTAGGCAAGTTTTAAAATTGAAAAATTACTTTCCACAAGATGGTGAATTTTCATTAGACGACCCCGATTTATCTAGTTTTTCAGAGGTCTCTATTTCCTAAACAATAATTTGTATTTCTAATAAATAGTTAGGTTAAATATTTAGACTAAATATAGGTGTAAAACAATGATAACTGCTTTTCTACCTTATAGTGGTTCAGACTTCAGTAAATCGATAATTGAAACACTAATTAACACCAACAAAGTATCTAAGATATATTTGTTGGTAACAGATGAAACTGTTGCTCCTGTAAAAGGCTGTGAATTATTAAAAATTAATAACTTGACCAGCACTGAATCTGTAAAACGAATTATTGAAAAAACGAAAACAAATTATGTGCTTCTTTTTACTTTGGACAATAAATATGAATTCGGTCAGTTTGCAATTGAAAGATTTTTAAATGTTATTGATTCTACTGGTGCAGGATTAGTTTATTCTGACTATAGAACAATTAAAGAAGGTTTATTAGAGCCTCATCCAGTAATTGATTACCAACTTGGCAGCGTTAGAGATGATTTTGATTTTGGACCAGTGATGATATTTAATTCAGAGTTTTTGAAATCTTACAGTGAAGCAATTAATTCAGATAAAAGTAAAATAGACTATCGATTTGCCGGGCTTTATGATTTGAGATTACATATTTCTCGTGAAACAGAAATTTTGAGAATACCCGAATTTTTATACACAACAATTGAAACGGATACTCGCAAAAGTGGGGCAAAACAGTTTGATTATGTTAATCCAAAAAACCGGGAAGTACAGATAGAAATGGAAAAAGCTTTCACAGATCATTTGAAGAAAATCGATGCTTACTTAAAACCATCATTTAAAGAAATTGAATTTAATAGGGAGAATTTTGAATATGAGGCTTCTGTTATAATCCCTGTTAAAAATAGAGTTAAAACTATTAGCGATGCGATTGAGTCAGTGCTAAGTCAAAAAACTACTTTTAAATTCAACTTGATAGTTGTTGATAATTATTCAGCTGATGGAACCACAGAAAAAATTAAATCTTATACTGAAAAAGATTCGAGATTAATTTATATAATTCCAGATAGAAAAGATTTAGGAATTGGTGGCTGTTGGAACGTAGCGGTTCATAACGAGAAATGTGGTAAATTTGCAGTTCAGCTTGACAGTGATGATATTTATGCAAATGAAAATACCTTGCAAAAAATTATAGATACTTTTTACAAAGAAAAATGCGCTATGGTTATCGGCTCATATAAAATGACTAATTTTAAATTAGAGGAAATTCCACCTGGAATTGTAGATCATAAAGAATGGACTGAAGATAATGGCAGAAATAATGCTTTGAGGGTAAATGGACTTGGAGCACCAAGAGCTTTCTATACACCTTTATTGCGTGAATATAAAATTCCAAATGTAAGTTATGGCGAAGATTATGCTCTTGGTCTTATGATATCCCGTGATTATAAGATTGGCAGAATTTATGAACCCATTTACCTCTGCAGAAGATGGGAAGGAAATACTGATGCGGAGTTAGATATCGATAAGCTAAATAAATATAATCATTATAAGGATAGATTAAGAACAATTGAAATACTTGCTCGTCAAAGAAAAAATAAAAGTTAAGTCTGGGTATGATTTGTTTTAACTGATCAATTTGTAAAAATTATTTTTTCAGTTACATAAAGGAATGCATTAAACTTAGCTTTGGAATTGTTCTCTCAAAATCATTTTAGAAAAACTTTATGAGTAATTAGTGTAACTTAGTGAAACCTTTAGTTTTAGTAACATAAAGTATAATATTGCATTAAAGATACAGGAGTTTAAGAAAATATATGGAACGAGATGTATTAGAAAGATTAACAGAATTAAAAAAAGATTTTCAAGGTGATATTCTCATCGATGAACTGACGAGAATAATTTATGCTACTGATGCATCTGCTTACAGAGAAAAACCAATTGCCGCTGTTTTGCCTAAGTCAGTTGATGATATAAAGGCTATCGTAAAATTTGCTGCTGAAAACAATGCTTCCATAATTCCTCGAGCTGCCGGCACTTCATTAGCTGGACAAGTTGTTGGCAATGGCATTGTAGTAGATGTTTCAAAATATATGAATAAAATTTTAGAAGTAAACAAAGAAGAACGATGGGTACGAGTTCAACCTGGCGTCAATCTTAATGAGTTGAATATTTATTTAAAAAAATACGATTTATTTTTTGCCCCAGAAACAGCTTCAAGCACAAGATGTATGCTTGGAGGTATGTTTGGCAATAATTCATGTGGTGCGCATTCAATTCTTTATGGTTCTACTCGTGACCATGTTATTGAAGCTAAAGTAATCTTAAGCGACGGCAGCGAAGTTACTTTTAAGCCGATTAAGAAAAATGAATTTGAAGAAAAGTGCAAAGGTAATTCTTTAGAAAACATTATTTACAGAAAAATAAATGAAATATTATCCGACCCAAAAAATCAAAAAGAGATTTTAGACGAGTATCCTCATCAGGAAATTAACAGGCGTAATAATGGTTATGCAATTGACCAGCTTTTGAAATGCAGTGTGTTTGGCAAAGGCGAAAGCGATTTTAACATGTGTAAGCTTTTGGCAGGCTCCGAAGGTACTTTAGCTTTTACCGTCGAATTGAAATTAAATCTGCTGCCTTTGTTCCCAAAAGTTGTAGGTGTAATTCCTATTCACATGAATTCACTTGAAGAAACTTTCGAAGCAAATTTAATAGCATTAAAATACAAGCCTGGAGCAGTAGAATTAATTGACAACAAAATTTTAGAATGTACAAAAGTAAATATAGGTCAACAAAAAAATCGTTTTTTTATTAAAGGTGACCCGGCAGCGCTTTTAGTAGTAGAGTTTGCACGCGATACAAAAGATGAAATAATGGAAATTGCTTCTCAATTGGAAAGTGAAATGCGAAAAGCTGGCTATGGCTTTCATTTTCCAGTGTTATTTGGAGATGATGTTAATAAAGTCTGGTCGTTAAGAAACGCAGGACTTGGATTATTATCTAATATTCCGGGTGATAAAAGACCCGAACCTTTTATAGAGGATACCTGCGTGCGTCCTGTAGATTTACCTAATTACATGAAAGAATTTCATGCGATATTAAAAAAAAATAATCTCGATTGTGTTTACTATGCTCACATTGGCTCAGGCGAACTGCACCTTAGACCCATGTTAAATCTAAAAGACTCATTCGATGTCAAATTGTTTTACTCAATTACTAATGAAATAGCTCATCTTGTAAAAAAATATAAAGGCTCGCTAAGCGGTGAACACGGAGATGGCAGACTGCGCGGAGAATTTATTCCAATTATTATTGGCCAGCATAATTATGAATTATGTAAAGAAATAAAAAAAGTATGGGACCCCAAAAATATTTTCAATCCGGGCAAAATTGTTGATACACCTAAAATGAACACTTCACTTCGATATGAAGTGGATAAAGGCACTCGGGAAATTCAAACGATTTATGATTTCAGTTCTACGAAAGGGATTTTAAGAGCTGCGGAAAGATGCAATGGCTCTGGTGATTGCAGAAAATCAGATTTAATTGGCGGTACTATGTGTCCAAGTTACAGAGCCACAAGAGATGAAAAAAATACTACTAGAGCTCGAGCAAATACTTTACGAGAAATTTTAACTCGATCGAAAAAAGAAAATCCATTTGACCATAAAGAAATTTATGAGGTGATGGATCTTTGTCTTTCATGCAAAGCATGTAAATCAGAATGCCCATCTAGTGTTGATATGGCAAAATTGAAAAGTGAGTTTTTACAACACTATTACGATGCAAACGGAATCCCTTTAAGAACCAAATTAATCGCTTATTTACCAAAAATAAATTCTTTCGCTTCAAACTTTTCTATAATTGTTAATCAATTCCTAAAGTTAAAGTTAATTAATAAATTAATTGGTTTTTCAACCCGCAGAAAAATCCCATTGTTATCTAAACAAACTTTTGTGAAGTGGTACAGAAAAAATAGTGGGAAATATTCAAAGAATAATTTTACTAAAGGCAAAATTTATTTGTTCGTTGATGAGTTCACAAATTATAATGAAGCAGATTTAGGAATAAAAACTTTTCTTCTACTTACAAAATTAGGATACGAAGTAATTGTCCCTAAACATCTCGAAAGCGGGAGGACATTTATTACAAAAGGTTTGTTAAGGAAAGCTAAAAATATAGCCAACGAGAATATAAAATTGTTGAAGGATTTTGTTTCCGAAGAAAATCCTTTAGTTGGTATTGAAGTTTCAGCCATATTAGCTTTTAGAGATGAGTACCTTGATTTGGTTAATTCTGATTTAAAACCATATGCGGAAAAAATAGCGAAATATTCTTTTACAATTGAAGAATTCCTTTCGTCTGAGATTAAAAAGGGGAAAATTTCTAAAGATTCATTCACGACTGAAAAAAAGAAGATAAAACTACATGGTCATTGTCAGCAGAAAGCTATTGCTTCCACTCAACCAACAATAGAAGTTTTATCATTTCCACTGAACTACCAAGTAGAAGAAATTCCTTCAGGTTGTTGTGGCATGGCTGGTTCATTTGGTTATGAAAAAGAGCATTATGAGATTTCAATGAAAATTGGTGAATTAGTACTTTTCCCAGCAATTAGAAATTTAGATGATGAAACACTTATTTGTGCACCAGGTACCAGCTGTCGACATCAAATAAAAGATGGGGTGCAGAGAGCTGCTTACCATCCTGTCGAAATTATTTATGATGCTTTAATTAAATGAATATATGTATGAACAAAAAATTTTATCAAGACAAGAGTAATATTTTTTTGATGGAAAGCGCTCCGGGTGCACAAACCATAATTAACGGAAAGCTTTACAATTACTTTGGCGGCACAAGTTATTATGAGCTTCATAATAATAAAGAAGTAATTAATGCGGCAATTAAGGCTTTGAATAAATATGGAATAAACAGCTCTTCATCACGCAACAGTTATGGCACAACACCACTTTTACTTGAGGTAGAAAAGCAAGCAGCAGAGTTCTTTAATTGCGAAGATTCTGTTTATTTAGCTTCAGGCTTTTTAAGCGACATTGCAGCTGTTCAGGCTTTGGTTAATATGAACTTGTTTGATTCTGTTTTTATCGATGAGATTTCACATTACAGCAATAACTATGCTGCAAAAATAAGCGGCAAAAAAATCAACAAGTTCTCGCACTTAAATCCTAATGACCTTGAAGAAAAAATAAAGAAAACATTGAAAAAAGGAGGACGTCCTTTAGTTATTACTGACGGCATCTTTCCAATTACAGGCAAAATCGCACCCATTAAATTATACTTGAATATTGTAAAAAAATATGATGGGATTATGTGGATTGATGATGCCCACGCTTTGGGAGTTATAGGTGAAAATGGCAGAGGGACTGCAGAACATTACAAATTAAAATCCAAGAGATTATATTTTGGCGGTACAATGTCTAAAGCATTAGGTGGGTTTGGCGGAATTATACCCGGTTCTAAAAAATTTATTTTAGAGATTAAGCAAAGTTATACTCAATTTGGCTCTACACCCCCGCCATCTTCTGCTGCCGCTGCAAGTCTGATGGGATTAAAAATCCTAAAAGAAAATCCGCAAATGAAAATTAAATTATGGGAAAATGCTCGAAAACTAAAAAACGGCCTCAAGAATCTTGGCGTTGAAGTAGATGATTCAGTGGTTCCAATTGCTGCTTTTAATTTAGATAGTTACGAATCAATGAGACGAGTGCATCAAAGACTAATGGAAAAACGAATAATGATTCAGCTTATCAATTATATCGGTGCAGGTAAATCCGGCTCGCTTCGGATTGTTGTCTTTTCAACTCACACTGAAGAACAAATAGAACATTTACTCTATGAACTAGGAAAAATTTTATGAGAAATAGTTCTTTTTAAGATTGATATTATTCTACAGGATATAAAGTATGCTAAACAGCACTTCTAATCTCAATAGAGAAAAACTTCTTTACTATGCCTCTAAATATGGAACGCCGCTTTATGTTTATGATGGTGATCTAATTGTTCGTAAGTATAAAGAGCTGTATGAATACATTAAGTGGCCTAAGCTGAAAATTCTTTATGCAGTAAAAGCAAACTACAATGTAGGTATCTTAAAATTGTTGAAAAGTGTTAATGCATCTTTGGATACTGTGAGTCCAGCAGAAGTTCATCTTGCATTGAAGTTGGGATTTTCTAAAGAATCTATTTTATATACTGCCAACAATATAACAGATAGTGAGATGGAAGAAGTTAAAAAGCTTGGTGTGCTTTTTAATATTGGTTCAATTTCACGACTCAAAAAATATGCAAAGGCATACCCTAATACTGAGGTTTGCCTAAGATTTAATCCGGATGTAGTTGCAGGTGCACATAAAAATGTTATGACAGGCGGCGATATAACTAAATTTGGTATTTTGTTATCAGAAGTTGAAGAAGCAAAAAGAATTGTTAAACAATATAATTTAATTGTAGTTGGACTCCATGAGCATACAGGTTCAGGCATTGCAGAGACCGAGAAAGTATATTTAAGTATGAAAAACTTACTTGCTATAGCTACAAAAGAAAATTTCCCTGACTTAAAATTTATTGACTTTGGCGGCGGCTTTGAAGTGCCTTATAAACCTATGACTCCTAAAATAGATTATGCAAGTTTTGGCGAAAAAATCAGTGAAATATTCTTTGAATTTTGCAGAGATTATGGAAAGGAATTATACATGTATTTCGAACCTGGTAAATATATTGTTTCGGAAGCTGGTACTTTATTGATTGAGGTTAATACTTTAAAACAAAATAGAGAAAGATTAATTGCCGGCACTAACTCAGGATTTAACCACTTAATTCGGCCAATGTTGTACGGTTCGTATCACCACATTGAAAATTTAAGTAACCCTCATGGCGAGTTAAAAATATATGATGTTGCCGGGAACCTTTGCGAAACCGGAGATTACTTTGCTGAACAAAGAGAACTTCCTGAAATACGCGAAGGTGATATTTTAGCTGTTAAAAATGGCGGTGCATACTGCTATTCTATGGGCAGTTTATATAATCTCCGTGCTTTGCCTGCAGAGGTGCTTGTGGTAAATGGAAAAGATATTTTAACAACGAAAAGATTATCGAACAGTGAACTGGCAGATTCATTGATTAATTCACATTTAGGATGAAATTGTTATTAATGTACAAAAGATTCAAATCTACAACGGCTGCATTTACTTGGATATGAAATTAATAGATTATAATTGGGACAAAAAATGAAAGCCATAACATTAATTTTATTACTAACTCTTATTGTGCCAATAACTGCTCAACAAGAAAAAATTCCTATGGTCGAGATTAACTATCCTGATAGTTTAAATGTAATAAGAAGAGCAGTATGGGGTTGGCTTCCACTGCAAGATACAATCAAACAACAACATGAATTTAAGTATATAAAGAGACATCTGAAAAATAAAATTATCAGCGGTTGTCATTCCCACGAAAGTGGGAATCTACTTTGAAAATAATGGATTCCCGTTTTCACGGGAATGACTCATCGAATTTTTCAGAAGTCTCTATATAACTGTTCATCATGGCGGCGTAGAATTTTATGATGAGGATAAAGTGATAGATAATATTAGGAATTTACAATCATGGAGCAGAACTGAAAAAAAGTGGATTGACATTCCATATCATTTTATGATTGATCTTGAAGGAAAAATTTATGAAGGCAGACCAATTAACTATCCAGGTGATACAAATACCGAATATGATCCGACAAATCATATTTTAATTGAAGTAACGGGGAACTATGAAATACAAGAACCAAATACGGAGCAATTAAATTCGTTGATTAATTTAATTACTTTCCTAGTAGTAAAATTTAAAATATCGTTAAACAATGTTAAAACTCACAGAGATTATTCAAAAATGACAGTTTGTCCAGGTAAAAATCTCTATAAGTTTTTTGAAAACGGTTATGTAATTTCGTCGGTTGAAAAAAATATGGGAAAAAATATTAATAGATAAAACTAGTCATCTATTGCAATAAGGTACAGCTTTCGTTATAAAGGTTTTAGATGGAGTAATTACCTTCTTTTTTTAGGTGGTTCCACTTTAGCTGGCTGTAATTCAACGTTAATTGACTCAGGAAGCAATTTATACATAGAACCTGTAAACATATCAATTAACATACCTGGTATAAATCCGTTTAAAGTGTTGCCCCAGAACCAGAAGGAAATTTTTCTTGTGATCTGCGTTTCATAAATGTCATAACCATCCAATTCAAATTTCACAATATGATTTGAATCCCTTGTTAAATTGATAACCTGGGGCGTAGTCCCATACTTTTTCCCATCTATAATGATTTTAGCATTCGGTGGATTTGTTTTTAAGTTAATATCCTGTGTGGTTGTGTTTAAAAATGTAGCGCAAGATTCTAATAATGTTATTAATAATAAAAATGGAAGTTTTCTCATCTCTTTTCTTTTTTGCTTTATTATCGAATTTTTTTTGTGAAAATTTATAAGAAAATATAACATTCTGTTGTTAATTGGAGTGAAATTTAAGTAGGAATTTACATATGCAGAAGTGGACTTGCTGCATCAATAGGTAAGTGCTGTCTGCTAAAGATTTGCTTCCCCTACGTTAATTCAAACAATGGTGTTAGTCCCAAGAGCAAATTTTTTAGGAAAAGATTAAGCCCAAAAAATTCATCTCTAACCACAAGGTGGTGAATTCTCATGAATTTTTTGGGTTAAAGAAAATGATTTAACAGATAATCTCGATGTAAGAAGGTATAATGAATTAACGGAGAAAGACTTTGAGAGAATAAAGAAATACTTTTACTGGCATCGCATGTTAATAAACAAAAATTAAGAATAAGGTAATAAGGTTATCTTCATTTTTGTTTTTGGTTTTGTTACTAAGGTTATTCAAAAAATAGGATAAGGTTTTGTTTATAGTATAATTGAGTCAAAGGCTCGTCAATTTCTGAATGAAACTATTATTACTCTATTGGAACTATATTAATCTGCTTATAAGTCAAATAAAATCATTTTAATTTATGGGCTCAAGGATACATCAAGAATTACTGTCCCCGTGAATTCTCTGTGGTTCTATGTGTAACTAATGAAGAGAGAGCCAATATCTCAACCAATTTTTTTTCATTGTCATTGCGAACGAAAAGAGTAAAGCAATCTCCAACAAAAGAAGGTAAAATGTTGAATTTTTTGTAGTAGGAGGTTGCTTTGTTATAACAACAGTTTTATTTGTTTAGCCAACCGATGAAAACAGATGTGAGAGCTGGAGGCTCTTGTTCCTATATTGATGAGAACAGATGATTCAAATGATATAGGGTTGAGATTCCTCAACCAACCATGCTTCCTTTAAAGCGAATTATTGATGCAATCTGGATTATTACCGATGCAAAAATGTATGATGGAACTACAAAACTGAGCGTAAACTTCAATCTGTGGCAAATAAAGACTTAGAGTTTATTAATAAAATCAAAAGTCTTTGTCTCATACTAATTGACAGAAATCAAGAGCTAAGCTTTATTTTTTCTATAGCATTATTTATTCTTTTTATTACCTCATCTTTACCTAATATATAGACAATATCATAGACCCCAGGGCCTGTGCTTTGTCCAGAAACAGCTAATCGTAGAGGGTGGATTAATTTTCCTTTGCTAATTTTTAGTTCTTCGGCCAATTGTGATAAAGCCTTTTCGTAGTCAGTTTTTTGTGGGTTTGTTAATTCAGCAAATTTATCCCTTAGTTTTTTTAATTGTTCAGGTGTTTCACTTTTCCAGCTTTTTTCAATTGCCTTTTGTTCATATTCGGTTGGTTCCTCGTAAAAATATTTACAATTGGTAATAAATTCTTTAACGAAGGTAACTCGTTCTTTCATTGCCTCGATTACTTGCATTAAGTATTCATCAGAAAATGAAGAATTTGAAAATTGTGATTGGGATAATTCTTTTTTCAGTAATGCCAAAAGTTCTGTTGTATTTTTTTTTCGTATATGTTCAGCGTTGAGAGCATTTAATTTTACAACATCAAAAACGGCGCTCGACTTATTAACGCCTTCGAACGAAAACTTTTCAATTAATTCATCTAAATAATAAAATTCTTTATTATCGCCGGCATTCCATCCTAATAAGGCAACAAAATTAATTAATGCTTCTTTCAGATAACCCTTATCTCTGTAATCTTCTACTGCTACGTCACCTTGCCTTTTACTAAGTTTGGTCCTGTCAGGATTAAGCAAGAGAGGTAAGTGTGCAAATATTGGTCGTTCCCAATTGAAAAAGTCATAAAGCAAAACATGTTTAGGGGTAGAAGACAGCCATTCTTCGCCTCTTATTACATGACTAATTTTCATTAAGTGATCATCTACAACATTTGCAAGATGATAAGTAGGGAAGCCATCACTTTTAATTAATATTTGGTCGTCAATATTATTGCTGTCAAATTCTACAATGCCACGTACAACATCGTTAAAAATAATCTTTTGGTTAGGTATTACATTAAGTCTTACAACCTTAGGAATACCACTTGAAAGTTTTTCTTCAATTTCTTTTTTAGTTAGGTTAAGGCAGTATTTATCATACTTTGCTTGTGGAAATTTTAGAAGCTGCTGCTCTTTTCTTAATTTTTCTAATCTCTCTTGAGTACAAAAACAATAATATGCATGGCCTTTATTAATCAACTCTTGCGCATGTTTAGTATAAATATTTAATCTTTCAGATTGTCGATAAGGTCCAAATTCGCCGCCAATATCAGGTCCTTCATCATATTGTAAGCCAATCCACTTAAGTATAGCAATAAGATTTTCTTCTGCTCCTTCTACGTATCTGTTTCGGTCAGTATCCTCTATTCTTAGAATAAATTTCCCATGATTTTTCTTAGCAAATAAAAAATTAAATAGGGCTGTTCGCAGCCCACCTACATGAAGATATCCAGTTGGACTTGGTGCAAATCTAACGCGTACTTCTGATAACATTGGCATTTTGTTTTTTTGTAAGAATTAGGAAGTCATTTATTATTCTTTTGAGTGTAGTATTTTATTTTATCAATAAATTCTTTACTATCAATTGGTTTAGGTATATAATCTGTTGCGCCTACCTCAAGGCATTTTTCGCGGTCGCCTTTCATTGCGAAAGCAGTTAATGCAATGATAGGCACATCTTTATAATTTGGCAGCATACGAATTTTTTCAGTAGCTTCAAATCCATTCATAATTGGCATTTGCATATCCATTAGTATTAAATCAAATTGGTCCTTCTTTGCCATTTCCAATGCAGCTTCTCCATTTTCTACAACAACAACATTTTCGAAATTATTTTTCTTTAGTAAACGGGTAACAATAATTTGCGAATGTTTATAATCTTCTGCTAACAAAATTTTTATTACATTTTCTTTTTTCAGTACTTCTTCAACCGGAGGGGGGAGTTCATAACGATTAATCATTGCATTAATTATATCGGCAAGATCCTCAATGTTTGTTGATTTTTTTTCAAGCAGTTCATCAAAAAGTCCTTCTATTTTTTCTAAGTCTTCCTTGTAATTTTCTTTCCCCGTATAGATTATTATAGGAAGATTTGTAAACTTTTTTTCGGATTTAATCATTTTGATTAATTCAAAGCCGTTTGGCGTAGGCATATCTAAGTCAACTATGGCAAGGTCAATGTTCTTATCTTTAATTAAGTCCATAACATTTGCAGAAACGCTTTCAGCAATTGCATTATACCCGACAGATTCAATTGCTTGTTTTATTAAATTTAATGTGGGTATATCATCATCAACGCAGAGAACGTTCGAATCTTTTTTCAGCTTATAACTTTGCAGTACCTCGACCAAAAAATTATAATTAATTGGTTTTACGAAGTATTCTACGGCACCCATCAAAAAGGCTTTTTGTTCTTCTGGCTCGATTGAACAAACAATTACAGGCGTATTTTTAGTGTTTGGATTGTTATGAATTGTTTTTAATAGTTCAAGACCGTTGATGTGAGGCAATTCAATATCTAATATTACTGCCAAATAATTTTCTTTGTTTATTAAATTTTTTATTTGCTCTTCATTGCTTACAATAGTGGGTTCGTAACCCCATTTATTCAAGTAATTGCTAAGCAATTTGGACGTTGCGTAATCATCCTCTATAACTAAAATTTTATTTTTAGTTTCGGACTTAGATAATTGAGTTATCTGATTTTTAATTTCGTCCATAACATCCCCGCTTTTAGTGAGCGTTATATTAAATGAAATGCCCGAGTTTTCTGTAAGATTAACAGATATGGTGCCTCCGAGAAGTTCAATGTATTTTTTAACAAGAGTTAATGATAAACCCGTGAGCGTGGTAGTTTTTATTTCATTGATGTCTTGAAGGGAATAAGGCTCAAAAAATTTTGCAAGTTTATCTTTGCTTAGACCTTTACTCGTATCTGTAATAGTAATGTTGAACTTTGTATCGGAGGCTTTTGATGCTTTGATTTTAATTTCTCCGCGGGCGGTTAATGCAATATTTACCTGAAGAAGATTAATAAGAATGTATCTTAGTTTTTGCTCGTCGATTGGGAATTTTTGCTGAAGCTCTTTAGAAATATCAACTACTAAATTTATGTTTGGATTTGTTAGTTTACTTTTAAATACAGTCGTGATATCGTTTATAACCGTAGAGAGACTAACGTTATTGATATTTATAGGGATGTTACCTTGGTCTATTTTGGCTAATTCAATAAGGTCATTTAATGTTATAAGTAAATTTTGGGATAATCGTTTTATTGTGCTTAACTGTTCGAACAAAGGCGTGTTTATGTTTTTTTCTGATAAAATAGTAGAATGAGATATGACTTGATTTGCTATATTTTTTAATTCTTGAGATGAATCAATAATTATTTTATTTATTGGCAATCTTGAAAAGCCTATTTCACCTCCTCTGGATGAAATCCACAGATTTAACAGACCTTGGATGAGCTTGATAATTTTCTCTAGAGATTCTTTATCATCTCTTGAAAATGGTGTTTTTTTTGCAATTTTTAGCAATGCTTGTTTCTTTAAATTAAGTGGGAATTTAATACAGTTTTCATATACAAGAAATTCTGATACCTGTATCTCGCAATTTGGATTAGAATGAATAGTATATTCAGAATTGTCTTTTAACAGTTGACAGCTCGAACAGCTGAAAGAAGAACCTTTTAAATAATTTTTTTTAGTGCCAACAGAACGACCTAGTACAAGCAAATTACTATTGCCTGTAACTTCGAATAAAGCTACAGTTTGAAGTTCTAATTCAGAGGCTAAATAGTTACAAATCTCCTCAGGAAATGAATCCAATCCTTTAATTGCGGAATCACTTAATCTATCTATTTCTTCTAAAATACTAAGCTTTGTTTTTGTTATCATTAACTAAGTTAGTTTTGGATAATTAAATTTCGTTGTTAAGTTAAAATAAAGAAATAATCAAAGTTTTGAAACCATTTTAAATTTATTAGATGCTATAAATTATCCAAAAAGTAATTGGTAATTTTATTATAAAGATGAACAGCATCTGGTCCAGTTACTCCATGAGGCTGGCCAGGATATGGAAAATAGTCTAATGGTATATTTAAATCAGCGCATTTTTTAGCGAATTCTAAGGTATGCTGCCAAACTACTGTAGAATCGGACGTACCGTGCACAAGCAGTAATTTCCCTTTTAAGTTTTGTACATAATTAAGCAAAGAGCTCTCTTTATATCCTTCAGGATTCTGCTGCGGGGTATCCATATATCTTTCTGTGTACATAACTTCATAATATTTCCAATCAATAACTGCACCGCCGCCAACACCAACCTTAAATGTATTGTTAGTTCTCAACATTAATGAAGTTGCCATAAATCCTCCGAAGCTCCATCCAAATACACCGAACTTAGTCGTATCTATATAAGGCAATGTTTTTAAATATGCTATACCAGTCATCTGATCTTTTACTTCAATGGTACCTAATCTTCTGAAAGTTGCTTGTTCAAAAGCTAAACCCCTGTTAGATGAGCCTCGATTATCGAGAGTAAAAATTACGTAGCCATGTTCTGCCATCTGCTGGAACCATAATGAATATCTACCATATCCCCAGCTGTCCGTTACTAATTGTGCATGAGGTCCACCATAAACGTAAACAATTACCGGGTATTTCTTAGTCGAATCAAAATCAACTGGGTAAATCATTCTGCAGTATAATTCAGTTCCTTCGTCATTTTTTATTTTAAATATTCTTATTCTTCCAAGTTTGTAATCTTTTAGCGGGTTTTCTGATGTTAGTAAATTTCTAAGAGTGTTACCACTTTCGTCTATTATGTTAATAACCCTAGGTGTGTGAATATTATTAAAATTATCAATAAAATATTTTCCATTATAACTGACTGAGACGCTATGGATTCCTTCTTCTTTTGTTAAATTTATTTTTTGACCATTTATTAAATTGATTCTGTAAAAATGTCTTTCGATTGGGCTAATTTCAGTAGAATAGTAGTAAACATAGTTGCCAGTGCTGTCGTAACCCTCGAAGTCTAACACTTCCCAATTACCTGAGGTAACTTGTTTTATTAAAGTGCCATTAATATCATATAAATAAAGATGATTATATCCATCTCTTCTAGATATCCAAATAAATTCGCTTGGGTGATTAGGTCTGAAATATAATGGGTTTAGCGGTTCTACATATTTATCATTTTTTTCTTCAAACAGAATTTGAATAGGTTCTCCGGAAGAAATGTCATACTTTTTTAACTGTAAATGATTTTGGTCTCGGTTCAAATGTGCTACAAAAATATATTTTTCATCTGGACTCCAAGTAACGCAAGTTAAATATTGATCAAGAGGTTCACCAGTTTTTAGCCATGTAGTCTCGTTTGTTTTAATGTTGTAGATGCCTATAGTTACATGGTGACTTGCTTGACCTGCCATTGGGTACTTAATATTATGTAATTTAGCGGGAGTTGAACTGATATCAACTATTGGATAGTTTGTTACCATAGTTTGGTCCATGCGGTAATAAGCAACATAATTACTATTAGGTGACCAAAAGATACCAGAATTTATTCCAAATTCGTTCCTATGCACAGCTTGACCATTTACAATATCGCTTATAGTATCATGGCTAATTTGAACAGTATTTTTTTCTGAAAGAGCAACAAAAAGATTATTGCCTTTTGTGAATGCAATAAATTTTTTGTTTGGAGATAAAGATATATCGCCTGTATTCTCATCAACTTGGTTGATTAGACGCATTTTTTTTAGTGGAACGTTGTAACTGAAAAGTTTATTATTTGTAAAGAATGTAAAATTTTCAGAGTTGACCCAATTAATGAGCGGAAAGTTGCTTAAATTTTTTATACCGTAATTCTGTAGTTGTGTTAGCAGTTCGCTTAATCTTATTAAAGTATCAACTTTGGTATTATATAAAGAACCCACGACCAAAGCCTGGTCAGCGTCGTTTGTAATGAAATAAAAATTTTCTGTGTTGGCTATCCAGTTTAATTGCTTAAGATTTTGAGGAGCTAACGAAGAATAGGAATTTATTACAACATCTTCTGTGGTTAATAATTTATTTTGAGCATTTACATAACAAAAAGAAAGTAAACTAATTAAAAAGAAAAAAAATTTTGCTTTCATACTACCGCCTTTTTATTTAAGAGAAAAATTTTTATAAAGGAATATATTCATTGTCTATTTTTTATTGAATAAGAATATTATTACAAAATCAAATATAAGATATTTACTCACTCAGGCGGTTCGACTTATAAGAAAAATAAAGATATAAAGCCCTTACCACTTCAATTAGTTCTTATTTTTTTTCTTTTTTATCGATAGGTAAGACCCTCTTTTCTAATATATTATCAATTAAGTTATATTCTTTCGCCTCTGCCGAAGTCATAAAAAAATCTCTGTCACAATCTTTCGTAATTTGTTCAAGGGATTTCCCAGTATGTTTAACAAGAATGTTGTAGATAGTGTCACGAGTTTTTATCATTTCCTTTGCATGAATTTCTATATCGGTTGTTTGTCCCTGTAGGCCACCAACCCAAGGCTGGTGAATCATTATTTTGGAATGAGGCAAAGCTGATCTCTTTCCTGGTTCGCCCCCAGCTAATAGTATGGCACCCATACTCGCAGCTAACCCAACACAAATTGTTGCTACTTTTGATTTAATGTATTGCATTGTATCGTATATGGCAAGTCCTGCTGATACACTTCCGCCTGGGGAATTTATGTATAAGTTAATATCTTTTTCAGGGTCTTCTGCTTCAAGAAATAAAAGTTGTGCTATTACAATACTTGCAACGTGATCATCAATAGCTTCTCCTAAAAATATAATTCTTTCTCTTAACAGACGGGAAAAAATGTCCATACCTCTCTCACCACGCCCAGTCTGTTCAATGACATAAGGTACAAGCTGATTATAAATTTGATTGTTCATTTGATTCGCCCTTTTCTTAGTTTTTGTGTTCAGGATTTACTTCTTTAACTTTATTGTTTTCAATAAGAAACTTAATGGCTTTTTCCTCTCTTAAAGAATTTAGTCTATCTGAATTTTTGTAATAATTAACTAGCTTTGCAACAGAAATGCCGGTAGCTTCGGATTCCTTTTTTGCTATTTCTTCAATATCAGTATCGTCTACTTTTATGTTTTCTTTCTCACATAGATTTTCTAATATAATTTGCCATTTGGCGTTCCATACAGCTCTTGGTTTATAATATTCCTCAACTGCTTTTTCATCAAAGTTTTTAAGATTATTTTTTTTAGAGGAATAATGTGACTTTTCCTGTTGAACAAAATTTTCTAAGATTGTATTTACATAACCTTGCGGAGGCTCAAAATCATTATTTTTCACGATGGCGTTTAATAGATTATTGAGATAAATATCTTCAGATTGTTTTTTGTAATAAGCTTCAATATCTTCTTTAACTTGTTGCCTTAGTTCTTCAATATTGTTTGCCTTGTTCTTAGAGATTTTTTTAACTAACTCATCTGTTAAGTCAGGATAAATAATTTTTTCAATCTTTAGGATTCTTGCCGTGTATCTATAAGTTACAGTATGTTTTTCATCTCCATGGTAATGTTCATCAACGAATTCAAAATTAAAATTTTCCCCGACCCTCTTATTTTTTGCATTGTTTATTATTTGTGGATTAACATTTTCGTCGCTGAGGTTAATAACTAAATTTTCACCCTTTGGTTCTTTAATTGGTTCGTTACTTTCATTATTTTCATTTATCCGCTGTAGATTAACAGTAATTTTGTAGTTAGCTCCATCAACAACTTCAGCATCCTCAAATTTCAAGTATGGTTTTATAAGATAGTCGATTTCTTTATCAATCTCATTTTCGCTAATCTTAAAGATTGGTTTTTCTATTGTAAGTCCTTTGTAATCTTTTAGTTCAATTTTAGGGAGGATTTCATACTGCACTTTAAATGATAATTTTGAATCAATAATAAAATTGATATCAGTTAGTTTTGGAGTGTTGATTGGCTTTAGTTTCTCTTTATCAACTATATCCCAAAATTTTTTAGTTGCAATTTTTTCGCTTGCTTGATATTCGATTGCATCGCGGTATAGCTTTTTCAATAGCTCAATAGGAACTTTGCCTTTACGAAATCCAGGTAGAGAAATTTTTTTTCTTTCTTCGTTGTATGCATTAGCTATTTCTTGAGAGATTTCATCATAGTTCAATGTAACCTCTACCTCTTGTAAGGAATTTGAAATATTATTTATTTTTACTTCCAATTAGTCCTCTACATTAAATGTGAAAAAATTTTTGTGCGAGAGGGGGGACTCGAACCCCCACACCTTGCGGTACTAGATCCTAAGTCTAGCGCGTCTGCCAATTCCGCCACTCTCGCAAAGACTTGCAAAATTAGTTTAAATTGCATGCAAAATCAAGAAATTGCCGTGCAAAGCCGATTTTCACAATTTCTACGTAAAATGATTTTGAAAATTAAATTAAATTTGGGATACTATAAAACTTTTATGAATTTTTTCTGCTAAACTTTGAATTAATTTTGATACTAAAAAAGATATGTTTTTCTTCATTTCCTGAAAATTTTTCATAACAAATAAGAATGAGTATCATCCGGAACAATATATATGAAAATTCTAAAATATAGTTTTTCATATTTACTAAAGTCTGTCTCACTCGCGTTCTATGAATATTGTTGTGAATTTGGGGTGCAACTTTTGCGCAATAAAGCAATCTATAAATCTTTAATTGAACATTTGTTTAGATTGTACGTAAGTGTAGTTAGTTATATGAATAAAGTAATGAATTTTTCCAGTTTTAGTAAGTTGCCAAATATGCTAACTATTTTATATGAATTAAGGAGTACTCATAATTCAATAAGCAATAAATAAAAAATATTATTAGACGAATGTAATTTCTATTTAGCAAGATAGTTGTTTTTTATATTTTTATTTATTAAAAAAAACGATAAATCTATTTTAAATTCTTCAACGATTCATAGATGGAAAATATAATAGGAAAAACAATTGATAATTATAGAATAACATCTGTTCTTGGCAGGGGCGGAATGGGGATTGTCTATAAAGCTTACGATACAAAACTTGACCGCTACGTTGCAATTAAGTTATTGAACCCCTCAGTTTACAGTAAACAAGGATTTGTAGAGAGATTTAAAAGAGAAGCAAAAAACCAAGCTAAGCTTTCACACCCTAACATAGTAACAGTTTATGGATTTATTGAATATTCAGACCTTTTAGGGATTGTAATGGAATATGTTGAAGGTGAAAGTTTAGAAAAGGTAATTCAAAGACAGGGCAGATTTCATTTATATGATGTAATATACATTCTTCGACAAGTATTACTTGGTTTAGGATATGCTCATTCAAAGGGATTTGTCCATAGAGATATAAAACCTTCTAATATCATCTTAAACAAGGAAGGCATTACTAAGATTATGGATTTTGGTATTTCAAAATCACTCTTTGATAAGGATGTAACTCAACCCGGCTCCAAAATTGGTACTATATATTATATGAGTCCAGAGCAAATAAAGGGGACTGACGTTACAAACAGAAGCGATATATACTCTATAGGCTGCACTGTTTATGAAATGCTGATAGGTGAGCCGCCATTTAATTACGATAATGAATTTGAACTTATGGAAGCTCATCTTAAGAAGAAAGCCCCCCGTATTTCTGACAAGCTGACTAACATTCCAGAAACTTTAGACCACATATTGCAAAGAATGATGGAAAAAAATCCCTTAGACCGTTATGGCTCATGTGAAGAAGTTTTTAATGATCTAGCGGAACTTGAAAAATTAGTAACTGAGCTTACAAATAGTTATTTTCAACAGCGTAAACCAATAACCCCAAAATCGAAAGTTTTATCTACTGCTGCGTTTGTACTTATTATTTTTGGTTTATTAGCTCTTTCTTGGTTTGTATATAATCAAGTGAACACCCTGTTAAAAAGCAATAAGTTAGATGAATTTAAAAAGTATAACATACAAAGCTTGTTCAGCTCAAGCGAAGATTCTGAAGAACTTCCAAAAGTTGAAAAGCTGAATAGTAACATCAAAGAGAACTTAAATGCTGTTATTTTTTTGGATTCAAAAAATGGATTTGTACTGGGCGATTCTGGTACTGTTGCGGCTACAAAAGATAGTGGTAAAACATGGCTACCAATTGAACTAGGTACTAAAAGAACATTTCATGATGCATATTTCTTCCAAAACGGTAAATCCTTTATAATTGGTGACTCTGCAACATTAATTTATAGTCGTGATTTTCTAAAATCCTTTCAAACTCTTTCTGTAAATGCTGCTGCTAATTATTCTTTTTTCCGAATAAAATTTATTGATAAAAATGTAGGATTTATATGTGGCGACAAAGGGCTAATTTTGAGAACTGAAGATGGCGGATTCAATTGGTATAAAGTTGAGACAAATTCAAAAGATTTGTTATTTGATATTGGTTTTGCAGATAAAAGTACAGGTTTTGCTATTGGTTGGAATGGCGAGATATTAAAGTCAAACGATAGAGGTAATACTTGGACTTCAATTGAAAAAGTTACTGATGATTATCTTAAGTCAATAGATTTTAATAAAAATGGGTATGGATTAATTGTTGGCGGAGGAGGTACAATAATAAGAACGAAAGATTACGGTAATAGCTGGGAAAAAAATAAAATCGATATTGACGGAGGCTTGCAAAAAGTACAATATATAAGCGATGATAATGTTTTGGCGCTCGGCGTCAAAGGAATGTTGTTGTTTTCAAATTCGAAAGGAGAGACCTGGCAAAAGGTAAACACAGGTGTTTTTTCAAAATTAAATAGTATGACAGTAAATCCATCAGGTCATGTTTTTATCGTAGGCACAGGTGGGACAATTCTTAAATTTTTATAATTTCTTAATAACAATATGGATAAATTCGTAATTCATGGCGGTAAAAAATTAACTGGTACAGTTAAAATAAGTGGGGCAAAAAACTCTGTCTTAGCTTTAATGCCAGCTTGTTTGTTGAATTCCGGGAAAAATATAATATACAACACACCTGAGGTTAATGATGTTTATACAATGATTAAACTCCTGAATTTTTTGGGGGTTGAGTCTGACTTTTCCAATAGTAAATTACTCTTGGATACATCACAAATTAAATCTCAAATTGCCCCTTATGAGCATGTTAAAAAAATGAGAGCTTCTATTTATGTTTTAGGACCTTTATTGTCACGATTTGGTTATGCTAAGGTTTCGATGCCTGGAGGATGTGCGTGGGGCCCACGTCCAGTTAACTTACACTTGGAAGCAATGAAAAAACTTGGTGCTGATATTAAGCTTGAAGAAGGCTATATAATTGCTAAATCACACAAATTAACTGGTAATAAAATACATTTTGATATATCATCAGTAGGAGCAACCGGTAATGCATTAATGGCTGCGGTTTTGGCAAAGGGTACAACAGTTATTACAAATGCTGCAATTGAACCCGAAATTACTTTGTTAGCTGAGTCATTAAAGAAAATGGGAGCAAGAATTAGCGGCATCGGAAGTTCAATACTAGAAATTGAAGGCGTAGAAGAATTAAGACCTGCTGAATTTGAGAACATATCGGATAGAATTGAAGCGGGTACTATGCTTGTTGCAGGTGCTATCACACATAGTAAAATCGCTATAGATTATAATTTCTCACACCATATTGAAATTATTATTGACAAACTTAAAGAAAGTGGAGCTAATTTATTAATTAACAATGGAATAATTGAATTAGATGCTACAAATTCTATGATTAATAGTGTTGATGTTACAACTGCAGTATACCCTGGTTTTCCTACTGATATGCAAGCTCAATGGATCGCTTATATGTCACTATCAAATGGCACAGCAACTGTTGTTGATAACATTTATTATGACAGATTTACACACGTACCTGAATTAATTAGATTAGGAGCAGATATTGAAATGCATAATAATAGTGCGATAGTAAAAGGTGTAAAAAAATTAAAGGGAGCAAAGGTAATGTCCACAGACTTACGAGCTAGTGCTTCTTTGGTTTTAGCTGGTTTGGCTGCAGAAGGTGAAACTGAGATATTGAGAGTTTATCACATCGATAGAGGTTATCAGAAAATAGAAGAAAAATTAAGAGCTCTTGGCGCTGATATTATACGAGTTTCTACCAAAGAGTATTAATGACATTGAGAATTCTACTTAATAGGAAAATTATATCTTTCCCTAATTTTGTTCTTTTTTTAGTTGCTATAGCAAATTTATTTTTTATACGCTTGCCACTTTTGAATGTATTTAGCTATGAATTTTCTGTTGTTAATGCAGTTGTTTTATCGTTTTTTGTTGGTCTTTCTATAATTTATTTCAACGTTAAGGACAGTAATTACATAAACAAATTAGAAATATTATTTAATGAAAAGTATTTTTATTTAAGTATAGTTCTAATTCCACTTTTAATTGCTACGATAAATAGTGCTCTTTTCTCTTTGTGTCCATTGGGTGATGGTTATCTTTTTTATTTAATTATTACTTTGCCGTCTATATTTTTTACAATTTCACTTTCTCTTTTATTATTAAATTTTACTTCTAGCAATTGGACTTATTTTCTTTTAATTGTTGTACTTATCATAATAATAGTAATATTACCTATAGCTGAGATATATTTTTATCCACAAGTTTATTTTTTTAATCCAGTAATAGGATACTTTCCCGGTGTAATTTATGATGAATATGTCCCAATTAGTATTAAATTAATTTCTTACAGAGCCTCAGTTTTATTTATATCTTTATTATTAATCTATTTATTACGTAATGGCAGATATAAAACGAAGCTAAAATTGCTTGTTTCTTTATTGATTTTTCTTTTTGCTTTTTTCGGCTTAGATAACATTTTAAAGTTAAATATGACTACAAATAATCTACAATCAAGATTAAATAAAATAGCGATTTCTAATGATTTTACAATAAATTACACAAATTTATCTAATAATAAGTATATATTCTTAATTACATTAAAACACGAGTATTATTTAAATCAAATAACACAAGAATTAAAGGTTTCACACATCACTCCAATTCACTCTTATATTTTTAGTAATAGTGAGCAAAAACGAGAACTTATTGGTGCTGGTAATGCTGATTTGGCGAAACCTTGGCTGAATCAAATTTATATAAATGAGGAAGATTTAGATGCCACATTGAAGCATGAGTTGCTCCACGTAATTTCAGCTAACTTTGGCACAACACCATTTAAGCTTGCTTCAAAGTTTAATCCGGCTTTAATTGAGGGTTTTGCTACTGCTTATGAAAATAATTTTGATGATTATCCTATACATGTTGTGGCAAAAATAGCAATGGACTCGGGCTATGATATTTCAATAGTGAACCTTTTTTCTGGATTTAATTTTTTTAATAACTATTCTACCCTTTCTTATGTGTTTGCTGGGTCGTTTATTAGATTTTTATCCGAGAAATATGGTGTGAATGTTATTAAAAAAATTTATGCTGACGGTGATTTTGTAAAGCACACTGGCAAAGATCTTGCAAAACTTGAAAGTAATTATAAAAAATATTTATCTGTTCTTAACGTCAATACTAATCCATTTGTTGCACAGTTGTATTTTGCTGGACATACAATTTTTAGAAAATTTTGCGTCAGGACAGCTGCAAAATTTTTAAGGGAAGCAAATAAACTTTATTATGAAGGTCGTTATAAAGATGCATATAAAAAATTTTTACAAATATACAGTTATACGAACTCCTATCCGGCCTTAATTGGGTGCGTTCAGTCTATGTTCAAAGTATCTGAATACAACCAAGCAAAAGAAATGATAACAAAACAAATAAATAAATTCACCAAATCACAATATTTTTTTAATCTACAATTGCTTCTTGCTGATGCTTATATTTTGACAAATAATATTGATTCAGCAAAGACAATTCTTAATAGAGTAATCTTAGAAAATCCTAGCCATCTATATACTAGTTTAGCTCTCTTAAAAGAAAAAATCCTGCAGAAAGGGATTGTTTTTTATAAAAACTTTTTAAATGCAGAAAAAGTAGAAAAATTTTACACAGCCTTAGAGGAATATAATAATTCAAAAGAAAAGCAATTAATACCAATTTTATTAAATTACGCTGAAACATCCGATTCAATTGCAATGAAGATTAAAAAGGTATTTTTTGATAACTTTAGAGTAGTAAACGTAGAAACTAGTTATTACGCTTTTCTTTTGTCAAAGTACTTTTTAAATTGCATGGATTTTTCAGCTGCAAAATATTTTGCCGAAATTTCTCTTGAGTTCAAAAAAAATAATTATTATAAAGATGTGTTAGAAGAAAACTCCAAAATGATAAGTTGGATTGCAAAGAATTTCAATACAGTTGAAAGTAGTATTAAGATAATTAAATAATATCGTAGGAGTAATAGTGCAGATAAATTTAGAAAATAAAATTACTCAGATACAGCTTTTACATAAAATTTCTCAACTCGCAAAAGAAAGAAATGAGAAAGTATTTTTAGTGGGAGGGTTTGTTAGAGATTTACTTTTAAATAGAATTGGAGACGAGCTAGATATATTAATAGTTGGGGATGGTCCTCAATTCGCAGAGCAATTAGCAAAACAAATTGGAATAAAAACCGTAACCGTATATAAAAACTTTGGCACTGCTCAATTTAAATATGAAAACTATACTTATGAGTTTGTAGGTGCACGTAAAGAATCTTATTCAAGAGCAAGCAGAAATCCCATCGTTGAAAAGGGAACGCTTGATGATGATATCAATAGACGTGATTTCACTATTAACACATTAGCAATCTCATTAAATGCAGAGGATTTTGGTCTACTATACGATAAATTTAATAGTCTTGATGATATAAGAAATCAAATTATAAAAACACCGCTTGACCCATATAAAACTTTTGACGACGATCCATTAAGGATTTTAAGAGCTTTTCGCTTTGCATCTCAATTACAATTCGAAATTGATGAATCGGTCTTAGAAGCTGCTGAAAAAATGGCAGAGAGATTAAAAATAGTTGCTCAAGAAAGAATAACAGATGAATTCTTAAAAATTTTATCATCCGCCAAACCATCAATTGGGCTGAAGTACCTACAAAAAACAAAAGTAATGAATATTGTGTTCCCAGAAATAGCTAACTTAGAAGGCGTTGAGCAACGAAAAGATTTTCATCATAAAGATGTTTTTTATCATACATTAATTGTAGTAGATAATATTTCTGCTATTACAGATAACATTTGGCTTCGTTTTGCTGCTTTGGTTCATGATATTGCTAAGCCACAAACAAAAAAATTTATTGAAGGAATAGGATGGACTTTCCATGGACACGAGGAAATTGGAGCTCGTATGATGAAAGAAATTTTTAATAGAATGAAGCTTCCTCATTCTAAACTTCCTTATGTAGAAAAACTTGTTAAATTGCATTTGAGACCTATTGCTTTAGTTGATGACCAAGTTACTGATTCAGCTATTAGGCGACTTATTGTTGCAGCTGGCGATGACCTTGACGATTTAATTAAATTATGCAGGGCAGATATAACTAGCAAGAATCAATCTAAGGTAAACAAATATTTAGAGAACTATGAAAAAGTAATGAATAAGGTACACGAAGTTCTGGAAAAAGATAAATTAAGAGCATTTCAATCACCAGTCAGAGGCGATGTAATAATGCAAGTCTGCAACTTAAAACCTTCTAAAAAAGTCGGCGAAATAAAATCTGCTATTGAAGAAGCTATATTAGAAGGTAAAATAGCTAACAATTTTGATGAAGCTTATAATTACCTCCTAAAAATAAAAGACAAGTTTTTATCTTCGGAATCATAAAAATTTTAAAAAATTTCTCTCCAACTAATTTTTTTGTAACTTTTGTATTGATGATTTCGTCAAAACTGTTAAAAAATTTAATTAATAAATTTCTGTTGAGAAGGAGAAAACTAATGAAACAATTAATTCTTTGTCTTTTTTTTATCTTTACAATGCCAACTCTTGCTCAGAAAACTTTAACTTTGGATGATGCTGTTAAAATTGCTCTTCAAAGAAATCCGGATTTAATTAAGGCAAAAAACAACTTAGAAACCTATAAATCCCAACTTAAAAGTGCTTACGGAGATTTGCTACCAAGCTTAGGAACTCAGGCTACGTGGAACTGGCAAAGGATAAATGATGCTGGTGGAGTACAAAGAGACTTCTTTGGCAACCTTGTTAATATTCCTCCTTCACAGACAGACAACCGCTATTATCAAGTAGGTTTTGGCGGCAGTGTTGTTCTCTTTAATGGCCTAGCCAACTGGGCAAATATCTCAAAACAAAGTGATAATCTTGAAGCAGCAAGGTTGAACCTTGAGAAATTTAAACAAAATATTGTATTGCAAACCTCAAGTTATTACTATGCTGTTTTAAATGCTGAAGAGTTAATGAAAGTGCGTGAAGAAAATGTAAAGTATAATCAAAAGTTTTTAGAGACAGTCCAAGAAAGACACAGATTAGGTGCAGTGGCAATTGCAGATGTTTACAGTCAACAAGTTCAATTAGGAAATGCAGAATTACTGTTGATTCAAGCTCAGAATACGTATGAAACAGCTAAAAGCAACTTGCTTAATTATTTAGGATTAAATGTGTTAGAAGAATATAAATTTGTTGATCCTTATGGCGAAAAAGATTCCATTAATACAGATAAATATATGAGTATGTTCGATGATGTAACTGTTATGGTCAATCAAGCTTTAGCCAACAGAAAGGATTTTAAAGGTCAACAATTATTATTAAATGCAGCCAAAAGCGGCGTAACTATTGCAAGAGGTGGAATATTTCCTTCATTGACCGGCAATTATTCTTTTGGTACAAGCGCAACCGACCCAAATAATTTATTTAACAGAAAAACTTGGAGCGTTGGACTTACATTAAGCTTACCAATATTTTCTAATTTCAATACTGAAAACAATATTGAATTTGCAATGGCTTCAGAAAAGAATGCCGAAGAAGATTTAAATACGCTTCAAAGACAAATTAAAATAGAAATTAAGCAAGGCTACCTCGACTTAACGGCTGCAAAGAAAAGTTTAGACGTTGCAACTAAAAATGTTGTCTCTGCTGAAGAAAATAGAAAGGTAAATCAAGAGAGGTATAATTTAGGCTCAGGTACAATCTTAGATGTTTTACAAGCTGATAGAGATTACACTGATGCCTTAAGAAATAAAATTGATGCACTTTATAACTTCTATAAAGCTAAGGATGCGTTAATGAACTCCTTAGGCAAACTTGATTATAAAAAATATGAATAAACTTAAGGGAGCTAAATAAAATGGCAAACGGGAAAAAAAAGAATAAGAAAAAGCTTTTCATTTTTGGTGGATTGGGTTTACTTCTACTTATTGTAATACTGCTTGTTGCATTTGGCGGTAATAAAGAAACAATTATACAGGTTCAAACTGAATTAGCTGCTAAGAGAACTATTACTCAAGTTGTTTCAGCTACTGGCAAAATTAATCCGGTTTTTCAAGTAACAATTAGTGCTGAGGCAACTGGAGAAATTGTAGAACTTCCTGTAGAAGAAGGTGATAATGTTCGTAAAGGACAATTGCTTTTAAGAATTAAACCTGATATTTACATTGCTCAAAAAAATAAAGCAGAAGCGACACTTGCTCAAGCAAGAGCAACTTTACATTCACGTCAAGCAGCTTTAGACCAAGTAGAGGCTGATTATAAAAGAATTCAAGGTTTGTACGGTAAAGGTCTTGCAAGCGATGCCGACCTTGAAATGGCAAAATCAAATTACTTGCAAAGACTGGGCGATTTGAACGCACAAAAATCTTTTGTCCAAAATGCTGAAGCAGCATTAAAAGAAGCTATAGAAAACTTAAATAAAACTACAATCTATTCTCCAATTAATGGAACCATTAGCAAAAGAAATGTTGAGTTGGGTCAGCGTGTTTTAGGTAGCGGTTACAGCCCCGGAACAGAACTGCTTACTGTTGCGGATTTAACAAATATGGAAGCTACTGTTGACGTTGATGAAAATGACGTTGTTTTGGTCTCTGTCGGTGATACAGCAAAAATTAATATCGATGCATTTGGCGATAAAGTATTTAAAGGTGTTGTAACCCAAATAGGCAACAGTGCTAAAACAACTGGACTTGGTACTCAAGATGAAGTTGTTAATTTTGAAGTAAAAATAAAATTGTTAAATCTTGATCCTGCTATACGACCTGGGATGTCATGTGATGCTGAAATCCAAACTGAAACGAAACAAAATGTGGTCTCCGTTCCAATACAAAGTGTTACTGCTAGAACTGTCATGCCTCAGATGACAACTGCAGATAAATCTGATGATAGTGGAGGTTTAACTACTACTACAGAGACGAAAAACGGCAAAAATAACAAACCAAAAGAAGTAGTTTTTATTGTTAAAAATGGACAAGCGAAAATGGTTGAAGTAAAAACTGGCATAAGCGACGATACTTACATTGAAATTGTAAGTGGATTACAAGGCGGTGAAGAAGTTATTGTTGGTCCTTATAGAGCAGTTTCGAAAGAACTGGAAGATGGTTCTAAAATTTCTGTGCTATCAAAGAAAAAAATGTTAGAAAAACAAAATTCTTAATAAAATGAGATTATTATGAATATTATAAAAATTGAGCATATTTCTAAAATTTACCAAGTCGGTGCCGAGGAAGTCCATGCTCTAAGAGATATTTCATTGCAAATAAATAAAAATGAATATGTAGCTATTATGGGTCCGTCCGGTTCAGGTAAATCTACACTTATGAATATTTTAGGTTGCCTGGACACACCTACAAAAGGTTTGTATAATTTTAAGGGCCATAATGTTAGCGAAATGAACGATAATGAATTAGCTAAAATTAGAAATAAAGAAATTGGTTTTGTTTTTCAAACTTTTAATTTATTGCCTCGATCAGATGCTTTGCACAATGTTGAATTACCTTTAATATACGCAGGTGTTCCAGCTTCTGAAAGAAGAGAAAGAGCAATTGCAGCTTTGGAAAACGTTGGATTGCTGGATAGAATTCATCATAAACCAAATGAGCTTTCGGGTGGACAGCGACAAAGAGTTGCGATTGCAAGAGCTCTGGTTACAAGACCAGCTATTATTCTTGCTGATGAACCAACTGGAAATCTTGACACAAAGACTGGCGAAGATATAATGGCTCTTTTTAATCAAATTTACGAACAAGGTAATACAATAATTTTAGTTACCCACGAAGAATATATTGCCGAACATGCAGAAAGAATAATTAGAATTCGTGATGGCTTGATTGAAAAAGATGAAAAAGTGATTAAAAGAGTAATACCTAAAAAAGAAAGTGTAGCCTAAATATTCTGACAGGGAGAGTTAATGAAAAATTACTTGTTTGAACTAAAAGAAGGCTTGTTGATATCTTTACGTGCTATCCGAGCAAATAAAATTAGATCTGTTCTCACAACTTTAGGAATTGTAATTGGAGTAGCTTCTGTTGTACTTATGTCGACTGCCATTAAAGGAATTGATAATGCTTTTCAAAAAGGAGTTTCATCACTTGGTTCTGATAATCTCTACATTGATAAGTGGGAATGGTTCAACAACGATATACCTTGGTGGCAATTAAGAAACAGAAAGAATTTAACATTAGATGACTATCGCAAATATGCTGAATTAGCAAAATTACCTCTTGCTACTGCCCCAACTGTCTGGAGTGTGCAGTCAATTAAGTTTAAGAATACAACAGTAGAATCGATATTTATTACAGGCACCACTTCTGATTACATAAAAACAACTAATCTAACATTTAACGAAGGTAGATTTTTTAACGATTTTGAAAGTAGAGGAGCTAGAAATGTAGCCGTACTTGGTGCAACTGTTGCTAAAAATTTATTTCCTCGTGGGCATGCAATAGGTCAAGAAATAAGAATAAAAGGGCAAAAGTATAAAGTTTTGGGAGTATTAGCTGAACAAGGTAGTTGGGTGATGGGAAGCTTTAATCCAGATAATCAAGTATTTATACCAATACAAAATGTCTTTAAGTATATGCAAAGCCAATCTTTTAGAAGTATTACAATTAATGTACGTGCGCCAAACAGCCAAATGATTGAAGCTGTTAAAGATGAGGCTATTGGAATAATGCGTAAAATAAGAGGATTAAAATATAATGAGCCAAACGACTTTTCTATTAATCAACAGGAAGGATTGTTAAACAATATAAATCAAACAGTGGGTGTAATACAAATAGCTGGACTTTTTATTACTGGGTTAGCTTTGTTTGTCGGTGCAATTGGTATAATGAACATTATGTTTGTCTCTGTTAAAGAGCGAACAAAGGAGATTGGTATCAGAAAAGCAATAGGAGCTAAAAAAAGAGCAATACTGACTCAATTTATAACTGAATCGGCTGTTATTTGTCTACTTGGCGGATTGGTTGGACTTTTAATTGCAGTGTTGCTTAGTATGATTGTAAATCAATTCCTTCCAACATCTGTTCAAATTGATGCGGTTATATTAGCCTTTTTTATTTCACTAATTACTGGCGTTTTGTCTGGGTTAGCACCTGCTTATACAGCATCTAACTTAGACCCAGTGGAAGCTTTGAGGTATGAATAAATGGAAATATTAGAATTATTTAAAGTCGCTTTCAATTCACTTAGAACTAATAAATTACGTTCAGCACTTACAATTTTAGGTATTGTTGTAGGTATTTTTTCAATTATTGCTATAAGTACTGTAATTGAAATGCTGCAAAGCAGTATTGAACAAGGTGTCTCTCAATTAGGGCAAAATACTTTTCAAATACAAAAATGGCCACCAGTTAGAACTGGTGGCCCTGGTGAATTTGCCAAATATAGAAACAGACCCGACATAACATTGGAAGAATTCTACGCATTAAAAGAAAAATTGACCCAAGCTAAGTATGTTGCAGCTGAACAATGGTCAGGCGGTAAAAGGTTTACTTATGGAAATAAAGAAACTAATCCTAATGTTTCATTTGCAGGTGTTACACCAGAAGCATTCCCAAATAACAAATGGATAATTGATAAAGGTAGAGCAATAAACGAAAGAGACTTGCAAAGATATGAAAATGTAGTTGTCCTTGGGGCAGATATTGCAAAGACTTTATTTGATTACATTGACCCTATCGGCCAAATAATAAAAGTAGATGGACATAAATTAAAAGTAATTGGTGTACTTGAAAAGCAAGGTAGCTTTTTTGGACAAAGCCAAGATAATTTTGCAATTACACCATTAACAACATTTCAATCCTTTTATGGCAAAAGAAGTAGAAGTATAAATATTACAGTTATGTCATATGGAAAAGACGATTACGAAAATCTTATTGAAATTGCTGAAGGTTATTTTAGAACAATAAGAAAATTGTCGCCTACAGAAGAAAATGATTTCTCAATATTTTCAAACGAATCCGTTCTTACCCAAATTAATGATATAACTGCCGGGGTTAGAATTGGCTCTTATGTTGTAGCAGCTATTGCGCTGCTTGCCGCAGGTGTTGGCATCATGAACATAATGCTTGTTTCAGTAACAGAAAGAACAAGAGAAATTGGAATACGTAAAGCTATTGGTGCTAAGAAGTCTAATATATTAACTCAATTTTTAATCGAGGCTGTTGCCTTGTGCCTAAGCGGTGGAATAGTTGGCATTATTTTGGGCATTATCGCCGGCAATGTTGCTGGTTCCTTTTTAAATGCTTCGGCTGTTTTGCCTTTAGATTGGATAATGATTGGCGTTATATTGTGTGTTGTTATTGGAATTGGATTCGGCACATATCCAGCTTATAAAGCTTCTAATCTTGATCCTATTGAAGCACTGAGATACGAATAATAATTGCAATTCTTTTACAATCTTTTGATTCTTTTTATTTAGTATCTACTAAAAAATTTTTATCAGTACATTTTAATTCAGCCTGCACATTAGGAAATTATATATTTACCCCGAATTCCCATTTTATTTTTTAAATAACCTTAGTAACATCATCAAACAAAAATGAAGATTAACTACCTTATTCTTAATTTTTCTTTCTTCAAAGAATAATTGGTTGAGGGGACCATAACCCTATAACCATTGAAGCATTCGTTTTCATTGGCTGCAGCAAAAAAGTTCATCATCTTACTTTTTGTGTCGGAGATTGCTTCTTTACTTCGTCCGTACGGAATAACAGGATAATGAATCGTAGTTGTAGATGCTTCCGTTGCTTTGATGAAAAAATTTAAGGACTCCAAAGAATGACAGTAATTTTTTATTCTATTATAAATTTCTTTTATCATGCCAAAAACACGACTCAAGTGATGGTATTTAGAATTTTGTAACACACAAGTAAGTAAGCCCACTTTCAAGTTTCTGTTTTTCTTTTATATAAAAGGACACAATTAAGTTCCATTTTTTATTGTTATACTTTGGTTTTCATGGTCGCTTAACTGTGAAGTCCGTCAGTAATTTTTAACTTTTCTGCTTTTTAATTTTATAATAACAATATTATATTGCACAATAAAAAATTAACCTAACCTTATGCAAAATTTTCTTATAGAACTAAAGGAACTTTTACTAATTGCATTAAGGGCAATTAGAGTTAATAAAATGCGCTCTGTTCTAACTACTCTTGGAATAATAATTGGAATAGTTGCGGTTACTACAATGTCAACAGCAATAGTTGGACTTCGTGAGGCTTTTATCAATTCGATCTCCTCACTCGGTAGTGATGTTTTGTATGTCGATAAATTTCCGTGGTTTATGAGTGGGAATTGGTATTTACTTCGCAACAGGAAAGATATAACATACGATCAGTACGAAAAATTAAGACAGATTTTTACTGATTACGAAGCTATGGCACCTAACAAAAGGAGCTTTGGAGTAAATGTTAAATATGAAGGTAAATCTGTTACCTCTACTTTAGTAACTGGAACTACAGAAGAATATTCCAGAACGAGCAATATTGTCCCCGAAGATGGAAGATTTTTTACAGAGTTTGAATCAAAAGCTGGCAGAAAGGTTTGTTTAATTGGCAAAGATATTAAGGATGCATTGTTTCCCAATATTTCGGCAGTAAATAAAATCATTAAGATAAACAACACACCTTTTAAGGTTGTTGGTGTGATAGAAAAGCAGGGCAGCGGCTTCTTGGGTATGTTTAGTATGGATGGACAAATTATTATGCCGCTTAAAGCTTTTGAGTCAATTATTGGAGAAGCTCGTAATAGAATGAGAATTGATATAAAAGTCAAAGATATTTCTAGAATTGAAGATGTAAAAGAAGAAATTATTGCTGCAATGAGGACTATACGCAAAGTTCCTCCTGGTAAACCTGATGATTTTGCAGTGAATCAGCAAGAGGCAATAAAAGATATGTATGATAAAACTGTTGGTGTTATTGCATTAGCGGGGATTGCAATTACTGCATTGTCCTTGTTCGTTGGTGCTATTGGTATTATGAACATTATGTTTGTATCGGTCACCGAAAGAACTAAAGAAATTGGTATTAGAAAAGCAATTGGTGCAAGAAGAATTTCAATTTTATTACAATTTCTAATTGAAGCTGCAATTATATGTATGATTGGGGGCATAATAGGTATACTAGTTTCTTTTCCATTAAGTTTGATTATCAATCAGTTTTTGCCCACTTCGATGCCAATTTACATTGTGATTTTAGCGCTTTTAATTTCTGCAACTGTAGGAATAATATCAGGTATGTTGCCTGCTATTAGAGCTTCAAAATTAGACCCAGTTGAATCTTTGAGGTACGAATGATAATCCAGATTTTTGAAAGCATTAAGCTCGCTTTGTCTTCTATTACGACAAATAAATTAAGATCAATTTTAACCTTGTTAGGCATAGCAATTGGCCTTTTTTCTATAATTATTGTTATGACGGCAATTTCAGCAATTCAGCAAAATATTGAAGATGTTTTTAATTCAATTGGTACTAATAATTTTATAATACGTAAATATCCGGCACTTCAATTTGGTCCACACGACCACAATAAATATCGAAACAGAAAAAACCTAACGGTTGAAATAGGTCAAAAACTAAAAGAAATAACCACTCTTCCAAAGGCAATTGGTATATCGATGGGCAATGGTGGTAGAGTAGTTAAGTTTAATAATGAAAAAACTAATCCAGAAATTTATGTATGGGGTGCAAACGTTGATGAAGTATTAACCTATGAATTAACCTTAAAAGAAGGCCGCACTCTTAGTAAAGCGGATGTGGATTATAATAAACCAGTGTGTGTAATTGGTTATGGTATATATGAAAAGTTTTTTCAAAAGATTGACCCAATTGGCAAGCAAATAAAAGTGGATAATTACAATTTTCAAATCATTGGTGTATATAACAAAAGAGGAAATGTATTGGGTCAGTCACAAGATAATTATGTTGTAATACCTTTGGGTGTTTTTCAAAAAGTTTATGGTGAACGCAGAACCACAGAATATACTGTGATGGCCAGAAACAAAGATTTATTGGAAGCAACCTTAGAAGAAGTTGTAGGTGCACTTAGAACACTTAGAAAAGTCCCTCCGGGTAAAGAAAATGACTTTGAAATTATTACAAATGAACAGCTTATTGAACAATTTAACGATTTAACAAAGTATTTTAAACTTGGCGCCTTCGTTGTGGCAGTTATTGCGCTTATCGCCGCTGGCGTGGGAATTATGAACATCATGCTGGTAAGCGTTACAGAAAGAACAAAAGAAATTGGAATTAGAAAAGCTATCGGCGCTACTAAACTTGCTATCAGATGGCAATTTATAGTAGAAGCTGTTGTTTTAAGTCAAGTTGGAGGTTTAATTGGAATTTTAGCTGGATTGATTGGTGGTAATTTTGTTGCTCTGTTATTAGGGGTAAATGTAATTGTCCCAGTTTTGTGGATTATTATTGGGCTGTTAGTTACTTCGTTTGTCGGCGTTTTATTTGGAGTTTATCCGGCAATTAAGGCTTCTAACCTTGACCCGATTGAGGCACTTAGATACGAGTAATTTTAAGTGCATTGTATCTTCTAAGTTGAAAGTTTACTTTAGTCGTGTATCTATAAATAACCTTAGATTAATTTTGAAATAACAAATTGTAACTTATAGCTGATTAACTTTGTCGATGAAAAATGAGACTCGTTTCATTCAATTTTCTTCTTAACAGAGATTAAAAAATTACCATTTTATTAATTAGATATAGACGATTTCTCAGTTAATTAATGTTAAGGAACATACAATCCTATTGAGCATATTGCTACTAATTTTAATTCAATAAACGCATACCTCAATTTGAAAAATATTCTAAAAAGAATAGTTTTCTTTTTTCTTTTCTTATTTTCCCATCCATTGGTAGCTCAGAATAATTACTTGGTCTCAACTGTTACAGATACATTTAAGGTTTCTGAGAATAATTCATATAAAATTTCGTCTGTAAATATTATCCCTTTTAGTGAAACTGTAAGAGTAGGAAACAAGCCTCTAAGTCGTAATGAATATTTAATCTCATACTCAAAAGCTTTTTTCCAATTAATTAACAGTAAAAATTATTCTTTGAATGATACAATTTATATCACCTACAGCACTGTAAAAATTTCATTAAGAACCACATACAACAGAAGAAAATTAATTATAAAGTATGATAAGAAGCTGAAAGACACTATTAAAACTGAAGAGTTAGGTTCGATAAATTTCTCATCGGAGTCTATTTTCGGGAAAAACATTCAAAAAAGCGGTAGTTTAGTTAGAGGTATAACTATTGGGACAAATAACGATTTTACAATTAATAGTGGACTGAGATTACAACTTTCAGGAAAATTATCCGACGAAATTGAAGTAGTTGCTGCCCTAACAGATGAAAATACACCAATTCAGCCTGAAGGCAATACTGAAACATTAGAAGAGCTTGATAAAGTTTTTATAGAAATTAAACACAAAAATGCTGTTGGTACTTTTGGGGATTACACATTAACTGATAAACTAAGCGAGTTCTCACAGCTCAATAGAAAGCTGCAGGGCCTCAAGGCTGAATTTTTTTTCGGCAACAACGCGGGTGTAATTTCTTTTGCGAGTTCGCGTGGTAAGTTTGCTACAAATCAATTTTATGGTCAAGATGGAAATCAGGGTCCTTATAGACTTACAGGAGCCAATAATGAAAGAGATATTATTATAATTGCAGGTAGTGAACGCGTTTACTTAGACGGTGAAGAGTTGAAAAGAGGGGATAATAATGATTATGTGATTGATTATTCAAATTCTGAAATTAACTTTACACCAAAAAGAATAATTACCTCTGCAAGCAGAATTTCTGTTGACTTTGAATACACTGATAGAAAATTTCAAAGGAATTTTTTCGGCGCTAACTATTCAACTAAATTTTTGAACGATAAAATTAAATTTGGCTTAAGTTATTATAGGGAGGCTGACGACCCAAATAGTCCTATAGATGTTTCATTAAACAGCGATCAATTAGAAATATTAAAAAAAGCAGGTGACGATAGAAACAAAGCAATAGTTAGCGGAGTTTCTTTAGCACCACCGGATTCTTCAGGTAAAATTTTAGGTATTTATTCAAAGGTTGATACATTGATTAATAATCAACCTTTTAGTTATTATGTATATAAACCAGGAAGTCCAGGCTCTATTTATAACGTTTCCTTTACTTATGTCGGTTTAGGAAACGGAGATTATTCAAAAGAAAGTATAGGCAATTTTAAATTTGTCGGCAAAAATTTGGGCTCGTATTTACCAGTAATTTTTCTGCCAATGCCGGAAATAAAACAACAAGCTACTTTCTTTATGTCTTCTGAAATTTTAAAGGATGTTTTTGCCAATGTAGAAATTTCAGGAAGTTCTTGGGATAAAAATAGATTTTCTAACATTGATGATAATGGGAATTTTGGTTATGCACGCAAATTTTATTTAAATGTAGAACCTCGTGATGTGAATATTGGAAAAATTAATATTGGTAAAGTTGGGTTTAAGTATAATGAAAGATTTCTGCAAGATAATTTCTCAGCATTGGACAGAATTAATGATGTTGAATTTAATCGCTATTACAATATTCCGACTTTAGCTTTGGGTAATCAAATTTTAAGAGAAATTTCTTTATCATTAATACCGATTAAACAAATCACATTTTTTTCCCAGTACGGTTATTTAAAACAAGGCGATACCTTTAGTTCTGATAGATATTTAACTCAACTTTCAATTAATAATGAAAGCAAATATTCTGCTAACTACACTTTGGATTACGTTAAAAGTAAAAACACTGCAATAATTACTAAGTGGAACAGGCAAAATGGTGCGATCGAATATAATTTAGGCTTTGTTAAACCTAAGATTGATTTTTTATATGAAGACAAAGAGGAAACATTGCCTCAAAAACCCGATTCACTTATTCAATCGAGTTTAAATTACATTGAAATTGGGCCCGGAATATCAATAAATAAAATAAAAGGATTGAACTTTAACCTAAAGTATTCCTTCAGAAGAGAATCTTTTCCACTAAACGGAATAATGAAAACTCAGTCAAACGCTTTTACACAGCAATATCAAGTTAGCTATAACGCATCAAAAGTATTTTCAACTTCTGTAAATGTTGCTTTTAGGGATAAGAAAATTACCAGTGACTTTAAAAAGCATGGTTTAGTAAATAATCAAACTGTTCTTATTCTTTCGCAATCTAAGTTTAATTTTTGGCAAAATGCAATTAAAGGTGACCTTTATTATCAAGCATCAACTGAACAAACTTCAAAGCTTCAAAAAGTTTTTGTACGTGTTCAGCAGGGAACTGGCAATTACAAATATTTAGGTGATTTGAACAATAATGGAATAGCAGATGAAAACGAATTTGAACCAACGATATATGATGGTGATTATGTGTTAGTTACTTATCCAACAGACCAGCTTTATCCAGTAATGAATTTAAAATTAAATACAAGATGGAAAATTGAATTTGCTGATTTCTTCAAAGAAAAAAATTTTTGGGGGACTATATTCAACCCAATTTCTACTGAAACTTCATTTAGAATTGAAGAAAACAGTAATTTAACCGATACGAAGCAGATTTATTTATTAAATCTGTCAAAGTTCTTAAACGACTCAACTACCATTCAAGGGGTACAATATTTTCAGAATGACATAAATATTTTTAAAAACAAAAGTGATTTCTCTTTAAGGTTTCGCTATATTCAGCGTAAAAATTTGAATCAATATAGCACCGGCTTAGAAAGGGGATATTTTAACGAGAGAAGTCTTAGAATTAGATTTAATATGTTAAAAGAAATTAATAATCAAACAGATATAATTTTCCAGAATGATAACTTAATATCTCCGCCAGCAACAAACAGAGCTAGAGAAGTTAAAAGTGCAAATTTTGTTAGCGATTTCTCTTATCGACCAATAAGTAATTTGGAATTTGGATTTAAAATAAGTGCTGGTCAAAGCCAAAATTATTACACGTCAATTCCAACCGTAATTAATAGTAATTCTTTGGCTTTAAGATTAACATGGTCATTAGCAAATTTAGGCAGAGTAAGAACTGAACTCCAGCGAACTGAATTGACAGCAAATTCTTCAAATGTGAATATCCCTTTTGAAATAACAAAAGGTAATGTTATTGGTAAAAATTATTTTTTGCAATTTAACTTCGATTACAATATTGCTAGTAATTTGTTACTTACCTTTTCTTATAATGGACGTTTACAAGGAGATACAAAAATAATTCACACAATGCGTGCAGAAGCTAGGGCCTACTTTTAATTTATTAATAAAGGATTTTTTATAATGAAGCTTGGTTCTAAAATTATCGAGGCACACATATTTAAACAAAGCAATTTTGATGTTGAATTCCTTTTACTTAAAAGGGCAAAAGATGTTGTTTACCCGAACCTTTGGCAGATGGTTACCGGTTCTATTAATCCTAACGAAAAAGCATACGAGGCAGCGCTTAGAGAAATCAAGGAAGAAACAAATTTAATCCCACGGAAATTTTGGGTAGTACCTAATATTAATTCGTATTATTCGCCAGAGGACGACCAAATAATTGAAATACCTGTATTTGCATGCTTAGTAGATAATTACTGCCAAGTAAAAATTTCAAGCGAGCATGCAGAATATAAGTGGGCCAAAATTGAAGAGGCAATGAAACTATTGGCTTGGCCGGGGCAACGAAAATCGATTGAAATTATATACAGCTATATAACAAATGAAAAATCTTTTTTTGACTTGCTTGAAATTAAATTATGAAATGTTGACTTAAATGTAGCTTCTGTAATTTTGTAGTTTAATTTCCGTTTAGTTTTTCTTTATTATTAAGTGCTATTTAACGATTTTTGTAACAAAAATTAAAGGAATTAAAGTGTCTCTTTTAATAGTCGGTTCAATTGGTACAGATGATATCGAAACACCATTTGACAGCATTAAAAATGCTTTGGGTGGCTCAACTACTTATATATCACTTGCTGCAAGTTATTTTACTGCTCCAATAAGCATTGTGGGGGTTGTAGGCGATGATTTTGATAAAGCCTTCATTAGAACTTTTGAGGAACATAATATTGATTTGGAAGGACTTCAGATTGTTCAAGGTGGTAAAACATTTCGTTACGGGTGCAAATATCAATATGATTTAAACGTGAGAGATACTTTGTATACTGATTTGAATGTATTTGAAAATTTTGATCCAGTTATTCCAGAAAAAAGTAAAAAAAGCAGCTTTGTAGTGTTAGGGAATATAGCACCAAAATTACAAATGAACGTTCTTAAACAACTATATAATCCTAAATTCGTAGTTTGCGATACAATGAACTTTTGGATTGAAAGAACTAAAGAAGAATTATTGGAGGTCCTAAAACTCGTTAACGTGCTTATTATAAATGATTCTGAAGCAAGACTATTAGCCCACGAACCTAATCTAATAAAAGCTGCTCGACTTATAAGAGAACTTGGACCTGAATATTTAATTATAAAAAAAGGTGAACACGGAGCTATGCTCTTTGCTGATAATACTGTTTTTTCGGCTCCAGCCTATCCAATGGAAAACATTTTTGACCCAACCGGTGCTGGAGACGCTTTTGCCGGAGGTTTTACCGGTTATCTTCATAAAACTCAAACCATCGATCTTGATAATATTAAACGAGCTGTAATTTATGGCAGCGTTATGGCTTCTTTTTGTGTAGAAAAATTCAGCACAAAAGGATTGGAAGATTTAAGCTATTTGCAAATTCATGACCGTTTCTTGGAATTTCGAGAACTAACTAATTTTTAATTAATGCAAAAAATAAGAACTATAGAATTTGATAACGGCAATCTCATCTTTCTTGACCAAACAAAACTTCCTTTAGAAGAAAATTATATTGCAACTAACGACTACGAAAGAATTGCCTTAGCAATTGAACGATTAGAAATTAGAGGCGCACCAGCAATAGGTGTTGCCGCAGCTTATGCGATAGCTGTTGGATTACTATCAGACCAAACCGAGAGTAACTTTGAAAAAATTAATCGCCGATTAGCCATGACTAGACCGACTGCAGTAAACTTATTTTGGGCATTAGATGAAATGAAAAAAGTCTATTATGCAAATAAAAATTCAAAGATTTTGCTACCACTTTTATTTGAAAAAGCAAATGAAATACTGCAGGATGATATAAAAAAGTGCGAAGCAATTGCAGTAAATGGGAATAAAATATTTTATAAAAAATCTAACGTGTTAACTCATTGCAACACTGGCAGTTTAGCAACTGCGGGCAACGGAACAGCTTTAAATGTTATTAAAAAAGGATTTGAAAATGGATTTGTACAACACGTGTTCGTTGATGAAACTCGGCCTTTAATGCAAGGCTCTAGGTTAACTGCTTTTGAACTTGATAAACATGGAATTCCTTTTACAATAATAACAGATTCTACAGCAGCTTTTTTAATGAAACAAGATAAAATTGATTTAGTAATTGTTGGCGCTGATAGAATAGCTTTAAACGGTGATACTGCCAATAAGATTGGTACTTACAATCTTGCGGTTTTGTCAAATTATCATAAGCTTCCTTTTTATGTTGCAGCTCCAACATCTTCGATTGATAAAAATTGTAGTAATGGCGATGAAATTAAAATTGAACTTCGTGATAAAGCAGAAATTACTCATATAAAAAATGTACAAATAACAAAAGATAATTACAATGTTTACTCTCCAGCTTTTGATGTTACTCCAAATAACTTAATTACCGCTATCATTACCGAAAAAGATTTTCATTTACCTCCATATTATTTTAAAAATGTCTGAGTTACTAAAAACAGAAGCAGTAGTATTAAACAAAATTAATTTTGGGGATACTAGTAAAATAGTTCACTTTTTTACAGAAGAGTATGGGAAATTATCTGCAATATTAAAAGGTGCCCGTTCTCCAAAATCAAAAATTGGGGTAGCACTTGACTCATTTAATATAGTGCAAATAGTTTTTTATAAAAAAGAAACAAGGGACATTCAAATTATTAGTCAAGTTGATTTGATAAAACATTTCCATAAGATCAATGAAGACTTAGAAAAAATGAAATATTCTTCGGCAGTTATTGAATTGCTACATAATTTGACTGCAGAGTACGAGCCGCATAAAAAATTATATAAAGGCACAGTAAGAATTCTTGAAATGATTAACGAAGCTAAATATACTCCAAAGTTTTTATTCGTCAAATATTTTATTTTTTTTATAAAAGAAATTGGTTACGAAATTCCTTATGAGAATTGTACCAACTGCGGTAAAAAATTAGTTAATGAAAAAAGAATATCCTTTAACTTAGAGAAAGGTTTTTTGTGTGAGACTTGCAGAAGTGTCAGCGAAAGTTTTTTCGATTTCACAAAGGAACTTTTCAATTTTTTTGTTTGTCTAAACTCCAAAATTAATAATGTTAGTTATGAACATGATGACCTCAATAAAATTATATTTTTTTTAGAGAAGTATTTAATGTATCATGTACACGAGTTTAAAGGTTTGAGGTCAATTAAACTATATTAAGAAATAAATAATTGGAGGTATAAAAAAATGCAGCGAAGAGGTATTATAGGAACTGTATCATTAATTATAATCGGGATTGTATTCGGCGTAGTGTTGGTCTCAGGGTTTGGCTGGATAAAACCAAGTTATGCTGATATTCAAATTGGAGCTACTAAACCGCCTGTTACAACCCTTGATCCACAAGCCGAAGCATTTAATAACGCTTTTATAAATGTCGCCCAAAAGGTGACCCCATCTATTGTACAAATTAATGTCGTTAGCAAGGTCAAAAACTCTATACCAGATGAATTTAAATGGTTTTTTCCGTTCAAAGATATACCTAAAGAAGAATTAGGATCTGGAAGCGGTATCATAATTTCCCCCGATGGATATATATTAACTAATAATCATGTCGTAGAAAATGCAGAACAAGTTGAAGTTACGTTGTACGACAAAAGGCAGTTCGATGCAAAAGTTATAGGAACTGACCCGCTTACTGATTTAGGTGTAATAAAAATTGATGCAACAGATTTACCAGTTGCTTATTTGGGTGATTCGGACAATATTAAAGTAGGCCAATGGGTTATGGCAATTGGTAATCCATTGTCGTTAACTTCTACTGTAACCGCAGGAATTATTAGCGCAACCGGCCGAAACATTAACATAATAAAAGATAAATATGGCGTCGAGAACTATATTCAGACCGATGCTGCTATTAATCCAGGTAACAGCGGCGGAGCTTTGGTCGACTTAAATGGTGCTGTTATTGGAATTAATTCTGCAATTGCTACTAATGGTATGACTCAAAGTTATATAGGTTACGGATTCGCAATACCAATTAATATTGCAAAGTCGGTTGCGCACGATTTAATTGCTCATGGTAAGATTACTCGCGGTTACATTGGTGTTAGTATTACAGAGGTGGATGCTCAAACCGCTAAGGCAATTGGACTTAATGAGCCAAGAGGTGTTATGATTCAAGAAATATTGAAAGATGGTGCCGCATCTAAAGAAGACATCCAAGCCGGTGATGTAATACTTAAAATTGATGGGAAAGAAGTCAATCGACCCAACGAACTACAGGCTTATATTGCTACAAAGCGTGCTGGAGATAAAGTTGTTTTAACTTTATTTAGAAACGGCAAAACGATTGAAAGAAGCGTAACCCTAAAAGCTAATAGTAAAGATAATGACGTAATTACTGCTTCTGATAAGAAAGATAGAAATATTGATGAGGATATGAATAAGACTGAAATAACCTTAGATGACCTAGGAATGACTGTAAGGAATTTAACCTCTCAAGAGAAATCGGATTACAATGTAAAGTCTGGTATTATGATAACAGATGTAAAACAATTTGGCAGAGCATATAATCAAAAGATTCCAGAAAATACAGTTATAACTCAAGTCGATAAGAAACCTATTGAATCCATTGGTGAATTTAAAAAGATTATTGAGAGCAAACGAGGCGGTGCGGTTCTTCTAAGAATTGTTGATAGTCAAGGCAATTCAAGATTTGTAGGGTTGGAAGTTCCAAATAAATGATGCGCTCCCGTTAAAAAAAGCGCTCTAATTTAGAGCGCTTTTTTTATATTGCGACGTAAAAAAATACGGTTAAAGAATGCTTAAATATTACACTGCTGGTGAATCTCACGGGAAAGGATTAACAACTATTATCTCAGGAATTCCTTCCAACTTAGAAATTAATCAAGAGTATATAAATAAAGAACTTAAAAGAAGACAAGGCGGCTACGGTCGTGGTCTTAGAATGAAAATTGAATCTGACACTGCTGAAATATTAAGCGGCGTAAGATATGGTAAAACTCTTGGCTCACCTATTTCGTTGTTTATTAAAAACAAAGATTGGGAAAACTGGACGGAAATACTTAGTACAGAAAAAATTGGAAAACATGCCGATAAAATTACCGTTCCAAGACCAGGCCATGCAGATTTAGTTGGAGTAACAAAATACAATTACGATGATATTCGAAACTCAATAGAAAGATCAAGTGCGAGAGAAACTGCAGCGAGAGTTGCAGCGGGCTCAATAGCAAAAATATTTTTAGAAATATTCAATATTTACATTGGCAGCTTTGTTGAGAGCATTGGCGGGGTTTATCCAGCTAATAATTTCCTTAACCAGTTGTTTGAAAACAAATTTAAATCTGCTGCTAATACAATTAACTTGAAAGCAGATAAAAGTCCAGTGCGCGTTTTAGAGAAAAAACAAGAAGAGAAAATTATAAGCAAAATCAAAACTGCCAAGAAAAAAGGCGATACATTAGGCGGTACGTTTGTTGTTGTGGCTACTGGAGTGCCCGTAGGTTTAGGCAGTTTTGTTCATTACGATACAAAGTTAGATGCTGATATCGCACATGCTTTTATGTCAATTAATGCAGTTAAAGGTGTAGAAATTGGAACGGGCTTTTCTTCAGCAGAAATTTTTGGGTCACAGTCTCATGATGAAATAGTTATTAAAAATGGTGTCCTAAGCAGACGAACAAATCGAGCAGGTGGAATTGAAGGTGGAACTTCAACCGGACTACCAATAATAGTACGTGCAGCAATGAAACCGATAGCTACATTAATGTCTCCAATTTCTACTGTTGACCTTTCTACAATGAAAGAAATTAAAGCACGTAGAGAAAGAAGCGATTTTGTTGCAGTGCCCGCATGTGCTGTAATTGGCGAATCAATGCTGGCATTAGTTTTAGCTAACAAGTTTTTAGAAAAATTTGGAGGTGACTCTATTGAAGAAGTTATGGATAATTACAATTCTTATATAAAAAAAATTCCTTTGAGAATTAAAAAGAATTTTAAAAGCAGGTAATTGATGATAGAAATAAAAAAGTTCGTCTTTAATCCATTTCAAGAAAATACTTACTTAATTTGGGATACTAACTCTAAATGCACTGCCGTCGTTGACCCAGGCTGCAGCAGTCCTTACGAGGAACAGCAAATAGCTGACTTCATAAAGACCAATTTATTGTCAATAAAATTTTTGATAAATACTCACTGCCATATCGACCATATCTTAGGCAATAAATTCATCAAAGAAAATTATAAATGTGAATTTTGGGCACCAGATAAAGATGTTTTTATGCTAAAATTAATGGAAGAGCATGCTAAAAATTTTGGAATGAATTTGAAAGAATCACCTCAACCCGATAAACTAATTTCTGAGGAAATTGAGTTAAATCTTGACGGAACTATAGGCAAATTTTTATTTACTCCTGGTCATACACCTGGTGAATATTGTATTTATTTCCCCTTAGAAAGTGTTTGTATTACTGGCGACGTACTTTTTAAAGAGGGAATTGGAAGAACAGATTTATGGGGAGGAGATTATAACTTGTTAATCAATTCAATTAAAACAAAACTGTTTACTTTACCTGAGGATGTTAAAATATATCCTGGACATGGTGAACCAAGTACAATAGGATATGAAAAATTACATAATCCTTTTCTTATTTAAATTGATTTATGAGTTCTTAATGGATATATTGTTATTTAGAACAACTTTTTAATTAAACAAAAATGACCGTAGTTACTTCTAAAAAAAATAAAAGTAAAGAATATTTTTACGTTATTATAACGCTGCTATTTATTTATCTAATCCTATTTGAATTTATTTTACCTATCAATTCATTTTTACCTAAGCCATCGTTATTAAAAGAATCGTTTAGCTCGCTTTGGAGTCAATATAATCTTCTACAACATCTTGCATTAACTACCACTTTAATATATGCCTCACTAATTATTTCATATTTAGCTATAGAAATTTTTTCGGGCATATTCGTAAGTCTATTTGTAAATTTTCCTGGAATTATACTTTTATCAAGAATATTTAAATTTTTTTCGCCTTTTGTGATGACGATAATATTATACTTTTGGCTTCATAATTCAATATTAAGCGAATTTATTTTTTCCACTGTTATATCACTCATCTTTATGTTAAGTATTCTTGCTAAAGAGATAAGTACCATCCCACATTATTATGTTGAGTCTGCTCTTTGTCTCCAATTAAATAAAAAAGAATTATATAAAAAAGTTTTTTGGAAATATTCACAAGTAGAAATTTTTAGTCAGTTGAGGAGTCTTCATTATTATTTGTGGACATTCGTTTTGTTATATGAATATATTGGAAAAATAAATGGAATTGGAGCTGTTTTTTATTTGATTGTTGAATACAGGGACTTATCTGCATTAATTTTAATAGGTTTAATTGTTTTTATTTTGATTTGGATAGGCGAGGGAATTATTATTATTATCAATAAGAGACTTATATTTTGGAAAAAGGAATAAAGTTAAGCATGCTCACAGTTAAGAATCTAACAAAGGAATATATTGATTATGCTGGTTATAAAAAAACTATATTTACAGATATTAGCTTTGATATAGACGAAAAAAAAGTTAATACTGTAATTGCACCAGTTGGCTCAGGAAAATCTACTTTATTGAGAATAATTGCTGGCTTAATAAAATTTGACAGCGGTGAAATCAATAAACAGAAAGATTCAAAAATTGTTTTCATTCCTTCTAAGCCTTCATCTTTCCCTTGGTTTAATGTTGAAGAGAATATTAAATTATTTGCAGAAGACAAATCCGATAAAGCCGTTTTAAACTTTATTGAGAAGGTTGGTCTTGAAGGCTATGAAAAACACTATCCACATAACAAAAGTATTGGATTTAGATATAGAATTGCTTTAGCCCGAGCATTGGCAGCTGGTGGAAACATAATATTACTTGATGAACCATTTAATGATATTTCAGCGGATTATAAATACGATATTTACAATTTAACTCGACAAGTTGTTAAAGAGTTAAATATAACTATCTTATTAGCAACTACAGATATTACGGAAGCAATTTTTCTTTCCGATAAAATTATTTTATTTAAAAAAAATGCAAAGGGCAGACTTACAGAATTAGCAGTTAATTTTCCTGAAAAGCGTACTGAGGATATATTAACTAATGAGACAGCCGAAAAAATTAAAAACGAAGTAGAACGATACTTTAAACAAAACTTATCAAGACAATTTTTTAAAATAACTTTTTAAATAATGGAGAAAAAAATAGAAAAACTTCTTCAGTTGCGTCAGTTGGCATTGTTAGGCGGTGGAGAAGAAAAAATTAAAAGCCAACACGAAAAAGGCAAACTCACAGCTCGAGAAAGAGTTCAACTTTTGGTCGATCCAGGCAGTTTTAACGAAATTGATATGTTTGTCAAACACCGCTCATCTGACTTTGGGTTAGAGCAGCAAAAGTTGCTGGGCGATGGAGTAGTAACTGGCTATGCAACAATAAATGGAAGAGCTGTTGCAATTTACAGCCAAGATTTTACTGTTTTTGGTGGGTCACTTTCTAAAGCTCACGCTGAAAAAATATGCAAGATAATGGATGGCGCAATGAAACTTGGTATTCCTGTTATTGGGTTAAATGATTCCGGCGGAGCGCGAATACAAGAAGGTGTAGTTAGTCTTGGAGGTTATGCAGATATTTTTTTGAGAAATACATTAGCCTCAGGTGTTATTCCACAAATTAGTGCAATTTTAGGCCCTTGTGCAGGAGGTGCTGTTTACTCACCAGCAATTACTGATTTTATTTTCATGGTTAAAGGTACAAGTCACATGTTTGTTACAGGTCCTAATGTCGTAAAAACTGTTACACATGAAGAAGTTAGTTTTGAAGAACTTGGCGGTGCTGAAACTCATGCTACAAAAAGCGGTGTAGCGCACTTTATATATGATAATGAAGTAGAGGTATTTCAAAAAATAAGAGAGTTGCTGGAGTATCTTCCTTCTAACTGGAGAGAAACACCACCACAAAAAACTTTTAACTTTGAGCAAGATTTATTTATTCCAGAGTTAGATGAAATTGTGCCGGATAATCCTAACAAACCTTATGATATGAAGAAAATAATTAAGCTGATTTTAGATGACGAAAAATTTTTAGAAGTGCATGAAAATTATGCTCAGAACATAATTGTTGGATTTGGAAGAGTTGGAGGAATTTCTGTTGGTGTGATTGCAAACCAGCCTATTGTGCTGGCTGGTGTTTTAGATATTAATGCTTCCGTAAAAGGTGCAAGATTTGTAAGATTCTGCGACGCATTTAACATTCCTTTATTAGTTTTAGAAGATGTACCTGGATTTTTACCAGGTACAGAGCAAGAATGGAACGGCATAATTAGACACGGCTCAAAATTACTATTCGCATTTTCAGAAGCAACCGTACCTAAAATAACAGTCATTATTCGAAAGGCTTATGGTGGTGCATACGACGTTATGAACTCTAAACACATACGAGGGGACTTTAACTTTGCCTGGCCTACAGCAGAAATTGCAGTGATGGGTCCAAAAGGCGCAGTTGAAATAATTTTTAGAAAAGAAATTTCTAAAAGCGATAATTCTCAAGCACTGATTGAAAAAAGGGTTAATGAATACACTGACAAATTTGCTAACCCTTACGTTGCAGCCGAATGGGGTTATATTGATGATGTTATTATCCCTCATGAAACAAAATTAAAATTGGTCAATGCGTTCCATCTTCTGAAAACTAAAGTTGATTCTAATCCTAAAAAGAAGCATTCTAATATACCTTTGTAAAATTTTTTGATAAATACAGAGTAGAATTAACACCTTAGATAGTAATAGAATAATTGAATTATTTCACAATTAACTTGACAATATTTCCATAAGACTTTAACTTGCAAAAGAAAAAATACAAAAGGAGTTTTAGTGCGAAGGATAATTTTTACCATTACTGCAGCTATCTTAACAATCTTTCTCTACTCTTGTGGTGTTATTACTCCAGTTGCCAAAAATAATCAACAGCAAACAAAGGATACAGTTAAGACAGCCCAAACAACAAATGTAATTAATGAGATGATGGAATCTGCTAGGAAAGATTATGTAAATGCTCTTTATAAACAAAAATTAGGTTTTAAGACAGAGGCACTAAATCTTTATGAATCAGCATTATCAAAAATAAACTCGATTAGTTATTATCCGACTGTTGAAGAGAATGAATCCTTTTTGGAATTAGAAAATTCAATAGTTGAAGACTATCAAAAATATGTAGAGAGCTTAGATGAGTTACCAAAAGATGTCTCTATTTCTGCTTTAGAAGAATGGATAAACAAAAACATATCGGACGTAGAAGGGCAAAATCAAGATTCAACAAATACAGAAGAAGAAGAAGTTCAAAATACTGTTATTGTAATAGGTGATTTTTCTTTGGATGTGAACAGATACGTCGAACAATTTATTGAATATTTTACTGGAAGAGGAAGACAATATGTTGAATTATGGTTGTCACGCTCCGGTAAATATTTTCCAATGATGGCTAAAATTTTTGCAGAAGAAAAAGTACCACAGCAATTAATATTTTTAAGCATGGTTGAAAGCGGCTTGAATCCAAACGCAAGATCTTGGGCAAGAGCTGTTGGTCTTTGGCAATTTGTTAGAGGCACAGGAAGATTATACGATTTAAATGTTGATTTTAATGTAGATGAAAGAAGAGACCCGGAAAAAGCAACAAGAGCCGCTGCAAGGCACTTAAGAGATTTATATTATTCTTTGGGTGATTGGTACTTAGCCATTGCAGCATATAATACTGGCGAAGGAAATGTTCGCAGGGCAATGAGACGCGCAGGTTCAAGTGATTTTTGGAAAATTAGACCTTTTTTGCCGCGAGAAACAAGAAGTTACGTTCCACAATATATTGCAATTACTTTAATTGCAAGCCAACCAGAAAAATATGGCTTTACAAATATTCAATACGAAAAGCCTACTGAATACAAAGTCTATAATGTAAATGAAGCTACTGACTTAAACATTTTGGCTAAATGTGCTGGCATTAGTGTTGACTTACTAAAAGATATGAATCCTGAATTGCTGCAGCCTTATACACCGCCAGATTACAAAGGTGGTTACCCATTAAAAGTTCCTGCTAAAACTTATGATGCATTTGTGCAAAACCTGTCATCCATTCCAGATGATGCGAGACTAAAGTTTGTGATGCATGAGGTGAAACGCGGCGAAACTCTTTCTCAAATTGCTGAACAGTATAACGTTGATTTAAATCAGCTAGCGGAATTAAACAACATCTCTGTTAGATCTCGAATTAGACCTGGCGAAGAATTACGTATACCAACACAAAATTATAATTTCGACGATTCTGCTATTAATACCGACACTATGCTAGCAATTGAAGATGAAATTGCATCGATTGATTCGGTGGCACCTTACCAATTCCAAGTTACTGATGCTACTAACCCGGATAAATTTATGAAGATTTATAACGATATAGGCCATGATTCAGTAAAAATAATTATTCCTGATAATTCCGAGCCTGTTCAATATACAGTTAAAAGATATGATAATTTAGTCGACATTGCAGATTTGTTCGATGTTAGAGTTTCGGATATAAGAAATTGGAATAACCTGCCATATACTTCAACAATACATGTTGGTCAAACATTAACAATGTATGTGCCTAAGGACAAAAAAGACTATTATGCAAAACTCGATGCAATCTCAAAAAATGAGAAGTTGGCACTATTATCTGCAAACTCTGGAAATGTGTGGATTGAACATAGGATTAAAAATGGTGAAAATCTTTCCACCATTGCATCTAAATATGGAGTTACAGTTGCTCAAATTAAAGAATGGAATAATTTAAGAAGCGACATTATTCACCGCGGAAAAAAAATAATGATTTATGCTGGTGATCCTAAATACTTGAGCTATACTAAATCTAATAACACTGCCAGTGAACAATATGTAACTAAATATAAGGTTAAAAGGGGTGATTCTTTAAGTGAAATTGCGTTAAAGTTTGGTGTTTCGGTTGCACAGTTAAGATTATGGAACAGGCTGTCATCTAATCGAATTGTTGCAGGTACTTATCTTAAGATTCATGGTAAAGATAATCCAATTTCTTATGGAGACAACACAACCAAAAAAGATGCTAATGAAATTAGCTATAGAATCAAAAAGGGTGATACTATTAGTGAAATTGCTAACGCTTTTAAGGTGAAAATTTCTGATATAAAAAAATGGAATAATCTTCATGACGATATTTTAATTGCTGGACAGAGTCTTACAATTTACACACATAATGACGTTTCTGCTTCTGAAAATGCAACTTCAGTTGGTGATGAAATAACTAATGATTCTATTTACTATATTGTAAGAAAAAACGATACTCTTGGAGAAATAGCTCGTAAGTTTAACACTTCGGTCAATGTTTTAAAAAAATGGAATGACCTTAGTAATAACCTGATTAAAGTAGGTCAGCAGTTAATTGTAAAGCAGCCGCTTGGAAATACAGCAACAAAAACATCACCTAATAAAAAGAATAAAATAACTAAGAAAGGCATTGACAAGAACGCTAAAATTCATAAAGTTAGAGAGGGCGAATCTTTGTGGACTATTGCTAAAAAGTACAATGTGAAAGTAAACGATATTATTTCATGGAATAATTTAGAAGATGATAAAATTAAAGTTGGACAAACACTAAAAATATTTTAATTAATTAACAATTTAGTAGTTCTTTAACATATTTTAAAAAAGTCGTTAGGGGTGCCCCTCATTATAGTGCTGAGTGGCTGAGAACATACCCTTGAACCTGATCTGGATAATACCAGCGTAGGAAAACGGCGGCGAGAATAATTAAGTATAAGCCGTTTTCCCGTAACGGCTTTTTTATTTCTCAAAAAAAGGAGGGATAAAATGAAATACTTAATTATTCTTTTTTTTATTTATTCATGCACTCTTTTTGCACAAATTAAAGGAAGAGTCTTGAAAGCATCAGACCAATCACCATTACCTTTCGCAAACATTATAGTAGAAGGTAAAAACATTGGAACTTCTTCTGATTCTTCTGGTTATTTTACCTTAAGTTATCAACTAAACTTAAGCGATAAAATTAAAATAAGTTACCTTGGTTACGAGCCTAAAATTTTTTCGGTGTCGGAATTCACTCCAAATGTAGTTAAAAACATTTATTTGAATAGTAAATTAATCCCTAGCCAGACTATTTTAGTTGAAGCCAGCATAGGTGAAGAAGGGAAAACCCCAATAACTTTTTCTAAAGTTAATCGGGCAGAGATACAAGCTGATTATATAGTACAGGATATTCCTCAAATACTCAGTAGTCTGCCATCAACCACTTTTTATTCAGAAAATGGAAATGGCATTGGTTATAATTATCTTAGTATCCGCGGTTTTGACCAAAGGAGAATTTCTGTTTCTATAAATGGTATACCTCAAAACGATCCTGAAGACCATAATGTTTATTGGCTTGATTTTCCCGACTTGTTGGATAATACTGAACTAATTCAAGTACAAAGAGGAGCGGGTTCTGGAATAATTGGTTATCCTGCTATCGGAGGTTCAATTAACATTATCACGTCTTCCTTTACAGATAAACCAACAATTAATTTTAACAGTTCAGTAGGTAGCTACAATACTCGTAAATATAGTTTTAGTTTTGGAAGTGGATTGATTTCTAATAAATATTCCTTCTATGCAAAGCTTTCTCAAATACTGAGCAGTGGTTATAGAAATTCCAGCTGGACTAACTTTAAAGCCTATTATTTCTCAGCGGTAAGGTACGATAAAGATTTTATAACTCAATTAAACTTGTACGGCGGACCAATAGCTGATGGCTTAGCTTATGAAGGATTACCAAAGTTTGCTATCAAAGATAAGAACTTGCGAAGAGCAAATTATTCTTATTGGGAAGCAAATAATAATAATTACACTTATACATTGGAAAGGAGACCCGAAGAAATTGAAAACTTTTTTCAACCTCATTTTGAATTGTTAAATGAATGGCAAATTACTCAAAATATTAAATTTAACAGTGCTCTTTTTTTAGTATTAGGAAATGGCTTTTTCGATTATGATGGTTCATGGGCAGATACTTCATACTTCCGATTAACAGCTCAGAACGGTTTTCACCCAACTCAAAATCCAACTGATGCTCTAATACGTGCACAAGTAGATAATACTCAATGGGGATGGATACCGCGGCTAAGTTTTAAACATGAAAATGGTGACTTAATTTTTGGCGGTGAATTTAGATTACATAGTTCGGTTCACTGGGGAAGTATTAATTATGGAAGTAATCTGCCAGAAGGTCTAACTAAATCTTTCCGTTATTATTATTACGAAGGGGGCAATAATATCTTTAACTTCTTCGTACATGAAAATTACTATTTAAATGAACGCTTTAGTTTATTAGGCGAACTTCAATTTGCATATCATAAATATCAAATAAAAAACGAAAGATACCTTTCAAATAATTTTTCTTTAAGTGACCTTTTCGTTAATCCAAGATTAGGAGTTAATTTTAGTTATAATAATAACTTAAGCTTTTACTTTGCTTTTGCACGTACGACTCGTGAACCACGACTTAAAAATTACTATGATGCGGCAGAGTCAAGCGGTGGCAGCGTACCGCAATTTAAAGTAAATCCAGATGGAAGTTATGATTTTTCTAAACCATTGGTTAACCCGGAAACTATGAACGATTTTGAATTTGGTGCCGATTATAATGCTAACAATGTTGCTTTCTCTGTTAATTTATTTTATATGCTTTTTAACAACGAAATTGTTAAGCAAGGACAAGTGGATAGATTTGGACAGCCAATCACTGGAAATGCTGATCAAACAATTCATAGAGGAATTGAATTAACCGCTTCTGTTAAATTCAATAAATGGTTTTCATTTATAGTTAATGGTACGCTCAGCGATAATTATATTTCTAAAGGAATTAATTACATTAAATCCAATGGCCAAACTTTTCCTCTTGATTTAAGCGGCAATAGAATAAGCGGGTTTCCTGATGTGATGTTTAACGGAATTATAAAAATAAATTATAATAATTTTTATGCAAATATTTCGGCTAAGTATGTCGGCAAGTATTACTCTGATAATTACGACAAAAATTTAGCTAAGTATCTTAAGCTTTATCCTAATTTTATTGACTATACTGACAATGAAGTTCCTTCATACTTTACTACTGATGTATATTTAAGCTACGATTTGAATCTTGATTTGTTTTCTGGACCTGTAAAAATATTTGCACAAATTAATAATGTATTTGATAATTTGTATGCTGCTTATGCAATTGGCAAAAGCTTTTTCCCTGCTGCTGAAAGGACATTCTTATTTGGTTTTAAATTTGGCATATAATGAAAAAATGTATAATAATAGCAAATGGACAAAAGCCTTCTAAGACAGTACTAAACTTTTTAACGAAAAAGAATTACAATACTATCTTTTGTGCTGATGGCGGTGCTAACCATGCTTATTCATTGAAAATAATCCCCGATTTCATAATCGGGGATTTGGATTCTATTAATAAAAAAGTGTTGGAATATTACTCCAATAAGTGCAAAATAATTAAATATAAAAGTCAATATAGTACTGATGTAGAAAAATGCTTAAAGTATGCAATAAGAAAGGGCTTTACTGAAGCAATATTATTAGCGGCTACTGGAGATAGACTTGATCATTCATTTTGTAATTTGGGTATTGTTCTAAAATTTTATGATAGTATAAAAATAAAAATTGTTCATCAGAAATCCTTTTTATTTGCAGCCTCTGGAAATATAAAGTTCCAAACAATAAAAGATGAGCAAATTTCTATATATGGATTCAATTCAAAAACTAAAATTACTTCTCACGGCTTAAAGTACCCATTAAAAAATACAGCTCTGCCATTTGGAGTTAAAGAAAGCACCAGCAATTCTGCAACAGGAAGTTTAGTAAGGTTAAAAATTACTCGCGGCAAAGTTTTCGTTATCCGTCAATTCGAAATAATTAAAAAATATGGTTTCATTTAGCATTTTAGATGCCTCCATAATAATTCTTTTTTTTCTGCTTGTAATAGTTATTGGATTTATACCGGAAAAAGTAAAAGTAGAAGATACAGACGGTTATTTATTATCCGGTAGGAAAGTTGGTCTACTGTTATTTGTGTTAACTAATGTTTCTACATGGTACGGTGGCATATTAGGTGTAGGTGAGTTTACGTATAGATACGGTTTGTTAAGTTGGGTAACTCAAGGGCTACCATATTATATTTTCGCCGTAATATTTGCACTTACTTTTGCAAAAAAAATACGTCAAGCCTCATTGTTTACAATACCTGATAAATTGGAAGAAACTTACGGCAGAAAAGTAGGACTGTTTGCCGCAATAATTGTAGCTGTTCTTGTCTCACCTGCACCATACTTGTTAATGGTGGCGAATTTAATTGCCTTAATATTTCATATAGATTTATTTTTTTCTTTAATATTAGCTGCTCTTTTATCTATGATATATTTGTTTAAAAGTGGTTACAAATCAGATTTGTATACGGATGCATTTGAATTTTTTGTTATGTTTTTAGGATTTATTGTTATAGTTCTTTTTGCAATTAATAATCTTGGAGGTGTTGAATATTTAACTAAAAGGCTGCCGGCAGCTCATCTTTCAATTACAGGCGGTGCATCGCCCGAGTACTTAATTGTGTGGTTTCTAATTGCATTATGGACTTTTGTAGACCCTGGATTTCATCAACGTTGTTACGCTGCTAAAAATGGGGACGTGGCAGTTAAGGGTATTATTATATCAGTTTTCTTTTGGGCATTGTTTGACTTTTTAACAACTACAACTGGCCTTTTTGCACGAGCAGAACTACCTAACTTAAATGACCCGGTTTTGTCATTTCCATTATTTGCTGAAAAAATTCTAACAAGTGGTTGGAAGGGATTGTTTTATTCTGCAATGTTTGCAACGATTCTTTCCACTTTAAATAGCTTTATGTTTTTGAGCGCAACAACTTTCGGCAGAGATTTTATATATAAATTGAGTGTTAGTAGGAATCAATTAAAAATAACAACTTACACCAGGTGGGGACTAATTTTTTCATCTGTTATCTCTATAATTATTGCTTTGTTTTTTAAGTCAGTAATACAAATATGGTACACGATTGGCAGTATTTGTATTCCTAGCTTAGTCATATTAATCATTAGTTCTTACTATGCAAAAATTAAAATTCATTCTGCTTTTGCTTTAATAGAAATGGTAGGGGGAATATTTTTTAGTTTAATATGGTTTTTTGTAAGAAGTAATTTTATCACGAATGTTTTTCTAAGGGATATAGAGCCTATGATTATTGGATTGGTATTTGTTCTTATTTTTCATTTATCTGTTTTAATTTTTCAGAGGAAGAAGCCTTTCTTTGGATTAAGGAAATTATAATAGATAAAAATAGGCAGGCGATAATGATTGATAGTGAAATTAATGTGGGTATCTTGTAAAAGTCAGATATCATCATTTTAATTCCAACATAAGCTAATATAATTCCAACACCATATTTTAAATAAGTAAACATTTGTACTATACCTGCAATAGCAAAATATAGTGCGCGTAAACCTAAGACAGCAAAAATATTAGAAGTGATTACAATAAAAGGGTCGCGTGTAATAGCAATAACAGCAGGAATGGAATCAATAGCAAAAATTAAGTCAGCGGATTCAATTAGTAAAAAAGTTAGAAATAAAGTAGTAACATATTTTTTACCATCAATTTTTGTAAAAAAATATTTTCCTTCGTAATTAGTTTGTATATGAAATCGTTTTGAAACGAACTTTATAATCTTATTATTATCTAAGTCAATTTTCTCTTGCTTCCCGAGCAGCATTTTATAAGCAGCATAAAAAAGCAACAGCCCAAAGATGTAAATTATAGGATGAAAAATTTTTATTAATGTTACACCGGCAAGTATAAATACAATTCTCATTATAATAGCACTTAAAATTCCCCATTTAAGAACATGCGGTTGAAATTCATCTTTTATGTTCATAACATTAAATATCATAAGGAATACAAAAAGATTATCAACTGATAAAGATTTTTCGATGAGATAGCCGGCAAGAAATTCAATTGCTTTTTGCTTGCCATCGTCGTGTAAAATTAAAATTAGAATGTTAAAAAGAAGAGCGGTAATTATCCAAATTCCGCTCCATATAAGACTAACTTTTATTCCTATTTTACCAATTCGATGCTCTGTTGCATAAAGATCAATATAAAACATGATTGCAATGGTTATAATGAATATTCCCCAAAAGATTTCGTTATCAAGCATATCATTACCTTTAAGGCAGCAAAATAGCACAGGCAATTACTGTAGTCCACAACCCGTGTTTATCGCCTTGAGCAGATTGGGTAACGTTAAATGTTCTTACTATTTTGCCGGACATTTTATAGACTTGTTCTCTTTCGTTCCATGCTTTTTCGGGGTCGAAGTCAATTCCTAACGTGGTTGCAAGCATTGTAGCAGCTAGGTCTTCTGCATATTCACCAGCATTTTTTTCTGTTTCTCCAAATGGATGATGTTCTGATAAATAGCCGTACATTTTTTTGTCGGATGGAATTGCAACGCCGATTGAAGAGGCAATTAAGCGGTTTGGTTCATTCGTTGAGTTCCTAGCCATAACGCAATGTGTAATTTGTCCAGGTGAAAGTAACCTTAAACCCTGTTCCTTTGTAATTCTTTTGCATCCTACCGGAAAGATGCTGCTAACTGTTACTAAATTACAAATTTCAATTCCTGCGCTACGTAAAGCTAACTCAAAAGATGCCAGGTACTCCTTATGTTTACCTACACCTTTTGTAAAGAAGATTTTCTTTGGAACGTACAATTATTCACCTCCATTTATTTTGTTGTTAGTTTAATAAAATTTCTTTTGCCAACTTTTAATATCTTAGGGTTGTCAATTTTTACGACCATCTTAACATCGGTTACTTTTTCACCATCTAACGAAACACCGCCTTGTATAACTAATCTTCTTGCTTCACTTCTTGTCGGAGCAAAACCTACTTTAACTATTAAATCTAGGATATCAAGTTCGCCATTCATTGAAAATTCACTCATCTCATCAGGCAGCCCCTTGTTTACAAAAATTCTGTCGAACTCTTCTTCCGCCTTAATGGCTTCATCTTTTGAATGATACATTTCAACTATTTTTCGAGCTAATTTTCTTTTTATATCACGTGGATTAACTTCTTTGTTTTCAAGCTGTTGTTTAATTTGTTTTAATTCATTATTTGGTACATCTGTGGCTAATTCGAAATAAGTATAAATAAGTTCATCTGAAATTGAGAGGGTCTTCCCATACATTTCTTTTGGAGGTTCAGTAATGCCGATGTAGTTGTTCATTGATTTGCTCATCTTCTCAACGCCATCAATTCCTACGAGCAGTGGCATGGTTAAAATGACTTGAGGTTCTTTGCCAAATTCTCTTTGAATATCTCTGCCAACAAGTAAATTAAATTTTTGGTCAGTACCTCCAAGTTCTACATCACTGTCAATTGCTATTGAATCCATAGCCTGAGCAAGTGGATATAGTATTTCGTGCAAACTGATTGGGATGCCATTTTTGTATCGATTTGTAAAATCATCCCTTTCTAACATTCGTGCTAATGTATATTTAGAGGCAAGCTTAATTACATCGGCAAAGTTCATTTTTCCCAACCAATCTGAGTTGTATACAATTTTTGTCCTTTTGGGGTCAAGAATTAGAGAAGCTTGCTCAAAATAAGATTTCCCGTTTTCTCTTGCTTCTTCAAGCGTTAACGGCGGTCTAGCTGAATTTCTACCTGATGGGTCGCCAATCATACCAGTAAAATCACCGATAATTAAAATTGCTAAATGACCAAGTTGTTGAAAGTGAGATAGTTTTCGTAAAACTACTGTATGACCTAAATGCAAATCGGGTCTCGTTGGGTCACATCCTAATTTTATGTTTAACGGTTTGTTTTCTTTTATTGATTTTCCGAGTTTTTTTACCAAATCTTCTTCAGGTATGATTTCAACGGCACCTCTTTTTATTAAATCCATTTGTTCGTTGATAGGTGGGAAGTGTGTTTTGCTCAATTCTAATTATTCTCCTCTGGTTATTTATATTTTCTGTCTAATTCTCTTTGTGCTTCTCTTTTTGCTATTTCTTCTCTTTTATCATATTTCTTTTTGCCTCGAGCAACTGCTAATTCAACTTTAACTTTATTTTTCTTAAAATAAAGTCGAAGAGGAATTAATGTATTACCTTTTTCTTGAACTGCTCGCATGAGTTTTCTAATCTCATTCTTTTTTAACAATAATTTTCTTTTTCTAAATGGTTCATGGTTATTTATACTTCCTTGATCATAAGTGCTAATGTGTGAACCGTGCAGCCAAACCTCACCATTGTCTATAGTAGCATAACTATCTACCAAATTGGCTTTATTTTGCCGCAAAGCTTTAACTTCTGTACCCAATAAAGAAATGCCAGCCTCGTAGGTTTGCAGTATAAAGTACTCATGCCTTGCCTTACGATTGACTGTAATATTTTTCTCTTCTGTGCTTTCACTCATAATCAAAATTTTGAAAACCAAATTTATTTTTAATGAAAAATAAACGCAAGGAAACAATAAAATTAGATACTTTTTGCAAAGTCGTTTAACTAATCGCTTTGATATATAAAATAACTTTAATAAAATTGCAAAGAAATTAATTTGTCTTCTAATGCCTGAGAAACACTATTACGAACAAAAGGAATACACCGAAAAGTACATCATTCCATTTTTTGAGCGATATTTGCCTCAATATAAAAGTTTTCGTGTTTTGGAAATTGGTTGTGCAGAAGGCGGATTGGTAGAAGTTATGAGTAAACACTGCGCTGAGGTAATTGGTTTAGAGTTGAGCCAAACTAGAATTGATATAGCTAAAGAGAAAAACCCTAATTTGGAAATTATTCAAGGTGATATAACAGATGTTAATTTGACTAAAAAATTGCAGCTTCAGTTTGATCTACTTATTATGCGTGAGGTTATTGAGCATGTACCGGATAAACATGCAGCTTTTAATAACTTGAGGAAGTTGTTAAAAAATGAAGGTTACTTATTTATTTCATTCCCTCCAAAATATTCACCCTTTGCGGGGCATCAGCAAATTGCGCATTCTTTCCTAAAAATTATACCATATTTACATCTATTTCCTAGCTCATTGCTTAAAAAAATTTCTAATGTTCTTAATGAAAAAAAAGATTTTGTAGATGAAATAAAGTACAATTATCATACAGGTTTATCAATAAATTACTTTGAACATTTATACTCATTATATGGATTTGTCCCAATCGTTAGCGAATTGTATTTGTTTAGACCAATATATAAACTTAGATTTGGGTTGCCAGTAATTAAACTGATTGATATTCCTTTAATTCGCGAGGCTATTACTTTTGGATGTGAAAACTTGCTGCAAAAAAAATTCTAACTACAGCAAATATTTTATGAAAATGATATCAAAAATATTTTTAGTGATAATTTTACTAATAGGAAATTTTACCATTGCTCAACAAAAATTTCATGTTGAGTTTAATCAGCTTAAAGGCGAACTAACTCTAAAAGATAATTACAGAAAAGATTTCGGTCGTTATCATGGTTACGAAATTCCACTTTATAAAGGAGATGGCGTTGTTTTTATAGCTTATTCTGAAAGTTTTAAACCCTCCTTAGTTTTAGTTACACCTAACGGTAATGTTTTTAAACAAAGTAAAAATAATAAAAGCGACTTTGTACAAATTAATGCAAAAATACCAGAGTCAGGTAATTGGATATTGTATGTAGTTGGTGACTCATCCGCTCTTGGAAGTTATGAATTACAATATGGTTTTGCAGATAAAAATTCCCTCTCTCCCGGTGAAAATCCAGATTTTTGTACAGCATTAGACTTTGTTTTAGAACATGCTAATGCATATTTCCTTTTGCTTGATAATCCAATTGATTCACAAAAACCCTTTATTAAGTTTCCCCAAGCTTTAGATATTTTTTTGGATGATTCTGATGGCTCCTTTACCATTACTTTCTACCAAGGCGATGATTATAAGCAAGCCCTTAATTTTTATAAAAAATATTTTGAAATGGTAAAAAATTGTCTGAAGGAAAATTTTAGTTTTGTTACTAATAAATCTGAACAAAGTGAAGAGTATAAAAACACGTACTCTTTGTTTACAGAAAAATTGCAGCAAAAACCTCGCGCTGTAAAAGTTGATTTATATGATTTCTCTGTTTCAAAAACAAAGCAGCCTGTTAATTATCTTGTTGATATAAGTGTAGGAAAGCTAAACTAATTTTTTTTAGAAAGATTTTTTTAACCCCAAAATTTTCCCTAACCTGCCAGCAGACTGGTGGAAAATTTGTCACCCAGGAATGATGCTTAGCCGGAACGGCGTTCCGACTTACCGTAAGTCGATTCACCGAATCGACTGAATTAATTAGTGATAACATATTCAGACAAAGGTTTACCGACAAAGTCGGGATGAGCTCATTGATCATAGGGAAATTAACCTTTCAGTAAAACTCATTCATAATAAATTTTTGGATTGAGTAAATATTAGTTCAATCCAGGTAAATATTAAATATTCCGGTGATATACGACCAAACTTTATTTAACTGCAGCTGTTAAGAATCTTACTAGAAAATTTTTTATTTTGGTTTTAATTAACTACTGACTTTGTTTTTTAATAAAACTTAATTGAGAAGTTTTGATAAGTACAATGAACAACAGGCAGGAAATCTCAATGGCTGAAAATGATAACTTAACTTCCAGGCGTAAAAAAGATCACATCAAAATTAGCTTAACCGACGAAGCAAACTACAAAATAAAAACTAACGGTTTCGATAAGTATGAATTTGAACATTATGCTATTACTGAAGTAGAGTATAACAAAATTGACCTTTCAACAAAATTCTTCAGCCACAAAATAAATTATCCATTCATAATTTCATGTATGACTGGCGGGACTAAAGAGGCAGAAAACATAAACAAAAAATTAGCAATAGTAGCAAGCGAGTTGAATATTCCAATTGGAGTAGGAAGTTTAAGACAAGCATTAGAAAATAGTAAACAGCATTCTTCATACAAAATTATAAGAAAAAATGCAAAAGACATTCCAATCTTAGGTAATGTTGGCGCTGCTCAGATTGTTAAATTAAAGAATCCGGTAGATTCAATTAAATTTTTGATGAAGCTTGTAGATGCAAATGCTTTTGTAATTCATGTTAATCCATTGCAAGAACTATTACAGCCTGAGGGTGAACCGCACTTTAAAGGTTTATTAAAGTCGATTAAAAAATTAACAAGAGAAATTAAAATCCCTTTTATTGTCAAAGAAGTAGGAGCTGGAATAAGTAAAAAAACTGCAGAACGGTTATTGGAAGCTGGAATTATGGGAATTGATGTAGCAGGCTCGGGTGGAACAAGCTGGGCAGCAATTGAACTATTAAGAGCTAATAAAAATGATGAAATGTTTTTTAGAGAATGGGGGTTGCCTACTTCGTTTTGTGTGAGAAAAACTGCCGAATTAAAAAAACGAAAAAGATTTTTATTAATTGCCTCTGGCGGTATTTCAAACGGAATTGAAATTGCCAAGTCAATAGCATTAGGTGCAGATATGGCTGCTTCTGCTAAAACAGTTTTGCAGAAATTATTCGAAGAAAATGTAGATGGTGTGATAAAACTTCTTTATCAGTGGTTTGATGATTTAAAAAAAATAATGTACTTGACCGGCTGTTCTAATATTAGTGAACTGCAAAAACAAAAGCTCATTAGAAAAGAGGAATTATATTGATTTCTGAATCTGATAATGAAAAATTCTTGAATCTATATAAAAACGAATTAGTTAAGCTTGAGTTAAAAATAACTCGAGTATTTGAAAAGCGGCTTCCAAAGTCACTTTATCAACCATGTAAATATGCAATAGAAAGCGGCGGAAAGCGCATTAGACCATTCTTTGTACTTTTGGCTGCTAAAGCTGCTGGCGGAAATTTTGACCAAGTTTATAACGCAGCAATTGCTGTTGAGCTTTTACACAATTTTACTTTAGTGCACGATGACATTATGGATAATTCAACAATAAGAAGATGTAGACCAACATTACATATAAAGTATGATGTTAACACTGCAATTCTTGCTGGCGATAGTTTAATAGCTTTAGCTTATGAATATTTACTCAAAGATACGCCTGAGAACTCTAAATCAATTATAGAGACTTTTACGCAAAGTGTTGTAGAAGTTTGTGAGGGGCAAAGCTTAGATAAGGAATTTGAAACCAGACGAAATGTTACTATAAATGATTACAAGAAAATGATATATCAAAAAACAGCGGCACTACTGGTTATGAGCGGCAAAATTGGTGCACAAATGGTAACAGTTAAAAAAAATATAATAGATGCAATTTCTAAATATGCTGCAAATATTGGCATGGCTTTTCAAATTCAAGATGATTTATTGGATATTACAGCTAATCAAAATAAATTTGGTAAGAAAATTGGTAATGATCTTATCGAAGGGAAAAAAACTTTTCTTTTCTTAAAAGCTTATGAAAAAGCAAGTGGAAAAGATAAAAGAGAACTAAATAATTTTATAAAGAATAAAGGAATACCTGAGCATAAGATTCCAGTATTTAACGAAATCTATGAAAGGCTTGGCGTTTTTGAAGATGCTAAAAATGAAATTAAACGCTATACACAATTAGGTATTAACCAATTAAAAGTTTTTAAGGATAAAGAAGCAAAAAATTTGCTTGTATGGTTTGCTAACTTTTTATTAAATAGAAAGTACTAATGATTGAAAAAAAGGTTCGAATAATAAACAATGCTGGTTTACATACTCGTCCAGCTGCTACTATTGTGAAAATGGCTGCAAAATATAAATGTGATTTCTTTCTTAACAAAGATGGTATGAAAATTAACGGCAAAAGTATAATTGGGGTTATGACACTTGCTGCTGAAAAAGGCTCTGAAATAACTTTAATTTTTGATGGTGAAGATGAACAACAAGCAGCTAAAGAAATAGTCGATTATTTTAATAGAGGATTTGACGAATTGTAATGAAACACACAGAAGAAAATATAATTCATGGAATTGCCGCTGCACCAGGATTGGTAATTGCACCAGCATATTTGTTTTATAAGGAAACAGAAGAAGTTAAACCAGAAAGTATAACCGATAGCCAAGAAGCGATTCAAAACTTGGATGCTGCTTTATGGCAGTCGAAAAAAGAACTGAAGAAAATTTTCGAATTGGCTGTAGACAAATTAGGTGAAAGGCGAGCTGCTATTTTTGAAGCGCAAATTATGATTCTTGATGACCCCATATTAATTGATAATATTAAAAAAAGAATAATTAATGAAAAGAAAGTACCTGAATTTATTGTGTACGATGAAATTTCAAAGTACCAGAAAATTATGAACGAGTCACTAGAACCTTATATGAAGGAACGCTCGCATGATATAGAAGATATAAAAAACAGAATCATCAGAAACTTGAAAAAGAAAAAATGGCAGTCGAGAATTACAAATGACGTTGTAGTTGTTTCACATACAATTTCACCTTCCGATACCGTCTTGTTTACTAGAGTTAATGTAAAAGGTTATGTTACTGATTTAGGCGGGTTAACTTCTCACGCTGCTATTGTAGCAAGGTCGTTAAATATTCCTGCTGTAGTTGGATTGCATGGACAAACATCTCGAATTCATGAAGGCGATTTATTAGTTGTTGATGGTTTTCACGGTGATGTTGTTATTAATCCTACCGAAGCGCAGTTAAATCACTATAAAAATAGATTGGAAGTGCTCAATAAATATGATGCAGAACTGCTTGAGCTTCGAAACAAACCTGCTTTAACTACAGATGGAAAAGAAATTAAACTAATGGCAAATTTGGATATAACTGCTGAAATTGATATACTCATACAAAATGGTGCAAATGGCATTGGATTGCTTCGCACTGAACAAATATTTGAAGAGTATGAAGTTTTTCCTGAAGAGGAAGAACAATATCAAGTATATAAATCATTAGCAGAAAAAGTTTATCCTGAAAACATAATTATCCGTGCCTTTGATATTGGCGGAGATAAAGTTTTGCCTGTTGACCTGCATGAACCCAATCCTTTTTTAGGATGGCGCGGAATTCGTCTTCTGCTTGATAATCCTTATTTGTTTAAAAAACAAATTAAAGCTGTTCTAAGAGCAAGTGTAAATAAAAATGTAATGTTTATGCTGCCAATGATTTCTTCAATCTCCGAAATAAGAAAATCAAAAAAGATAATTGAAGAATGTAAATTGGAATTAGAACACGAAGGGGTTAAATATGATAATAATATAAAAATTGGGATTATGGTAGAAATACCATCTGCTGCTGTTATGGCAAATGTCTTTGCTCAAGAGGTCGATTTTATTAGCATTGGCACGAATGATTTAATTCAATATTTGCTTGCGGTAGATCGTGGTAATGAAATTGTCTCAAAATACTATCAAGAATTTCATCCTTCTGTTATAAAAACTTTGCACTACATCATAAAAGAAGGGAAAAGAGAAAATACATTTATTAGTATGTGCGGTGAGATGGCTGCAGACCCTTATGCGGTTCCTCTTCTTGTAGGTCTTGGTTTGGACTCGCTGAGCGTTTCACCTGCTACCATTCCTTTACTTAAAAAAATAATTCGCAATATATCATTTAAAGATGCAGAAGAATTAGCAAATGAATGTTTAACTTATCCAACCGAAGAAGAAGTTAGCTCATGCCTCCGCAAATTTTTTAAAGACAAATTGCAGAACACATTACAAAATTTATTTTAAAAGGTAATCCACATGGAAATTTTTAGTCTAATTAAACAAAACGATCCAGAAAATCAGTTTAATGTATTAAAGAACTCTTATTCACAAATTGAGTATGCACAAAATAACCAAGTTAATTTATCAGCTATTGATACAAATAAGATAAAAAACATAATATTATGCGGACTTGGCGGTTCAGCGATAGGAGGTGATTTGCTGCAGAATTTTCTTAGGGATGAATTAAGTTATCCTTTTCAAGTTATTAGAAATTATTATTTGCCGGCATACGCAGACGAAAACACTTTACTAATTGCTTCTTCCTACAGCGGGAATACAGAAGAGACAATCAGCTGCGTAAATGCTGGTTTAAAACGAAATTGCCAAATTATTACCATAACTACTGGCGGTAAGTTAGAAGAGTTATCCCAAAAATATAATTTACCTATAGCTAAATTATTACCTGGCTTCCAGCCGCGATACGCTCTTTGGATAAATTTTTTTACATTGCTAAAAACATTACAATCTTTGAAATTAATCCCCGTACAAAATGAAATTACTAAACAAGTAATAGAACTGCTAAAAAAAAGAGGGGATGAATTTTCAACTTTTCCTAATAGTTCATTAGAGTTTGCAGAAAAATTAGTAGGCTTTATTCCAGTTATTTACTCTGTGTCCGATTTAACATCAGCAGTTGGCTCAAGGTTAAAAGCACAAATAAATGAAAATTCTAAACTGCATGCTTTCTGTAACTTCTTCCCTGAGCAGAACCATAACGAAATAATTGGATGGGAAACATTTTCTGAAAAGCAATTTAATTCTGTTGTAATTAATATCTTAGATGTTGATTATCATCCACAAATTAAAAAAAGATTTGAAATTGTAACTGAACTAATAAGAAGAAGCGGCGTTGAGGTTTTGTCTATCGAAAGTAATTTGCCTGATTATAAACTGCGGTTAATGGATAATATTTATTTTAGTGATTGGGTAAGCTATTACTTGGCTGTTATTAGGAACCAAAATCCAACTGAAATTAAAAATATTAATTACCTCAAGGAACATCTTTGAGTAAAGTACCTTTCGTAAATACCATATTATTTTTATTTTTTTTCTCACAAGCATTATTTGCACAGCTTTATTTTTTCGGTAGGAATAAAGTGCAATACGAAAAATTTGATTGGAAAATTCTTAAAACCGAGCACTTTGATATTTATTATTACGATAATTTTGGTGAAATGGCAGAAATTGGAGCTAAATTTGCAGAAGATGCATTTGATGAGTATAAAGTAAAATTCAATAATTACATATCCAGAAAAATACCTCTTATTTTTTATAACACTCATATTCAATTTGAACAGACAAACATTGCCTCTGGATTTATACCTGAAGGAGTTGGTGGCTTTTTCGAATTTATTAAAGGGAGGGTCGTTATACCTTATCTTGGTTCAATAGAGGAATTTAAACATGTTATTAGACACGAGCTTGTACATGTTTTCATGTCCAATAAAATTTATAATGTTCTTAAAGACCATAGAGTGTCAACCGACAAAGCACCTCCTCTTTGGTTTACTGAAGGTTTGGCAGAATACTGGTCATTTAATGGTGATACTCAATCAGAAATGATTATGAGAGATGCAGTATTGAATGGTTACTTTGTAGATCTTCCTAACTTGTATTCCATTGAAGGTACATATTTGATGTACAAAGAAGGTCAATATTTTTTGCAGTTTATCTCGAAACAATATGGCGAAGATAAAATATTACTACTCATGGAAAATTTTTGGAGATTTTCAACATTTGAGAAAGTTATTGAATTTACTTTAGGGGATAAAATTGAAGAGATAAATAACAAGTGGGTTTTTAGTTTGAAGCAGAAATATTTTCCACTCTATCAAAAAAATTATCCCATCTCTATTAAGGCAATTAAACTTACTGATTCCGGATTTAATTTTGCGCCGCGTTTTTATTCAGCCGATACAACAAAAGAAATTTATTTTGTCGGAAATAAAGATGGCTATACTTCAATCTATAAAATGAATTACGAACCCGATAATGAGGAATTTGTTGAACCAATTAGAGTTATTCAAGGTGAGAAAGACGCAATCTTTGAAGCTTTTCACCTTCTAGATAATTCATTCGACGTTTCAAAAAATGGAATTATTGCTTTTGTAACTAAATCTTTAGGCAGTGATGTAATTCATCTTTTCTCAATAAATGAAAATAAGTTAATTGATACTTTTAAATTTGATGAACTTATTTCTATAAGATCATTGTCATTTTCTAACGATGGCAAAAAAATAGTTTTTAGTGCTACTGATAAAAAAGGATTCGTGGATATTTTCTTACTTGATCTAACTGAAAATAAACTTAATCGTATTACAAATGATTATTACTCCGACACTGACCCAATATTTAACAAAGATGGCTCTGCAATTATATTCTGCTCTGACCGTACAGGTGGAATTTTTTCTCAAAAAGTTAATTTGTTCGAAATAAATATTAATTCCAGAGAAATAAAATATCTCACTTACACTAACTGTAATATTAGTACTCCGCATTTTAATCCAGAATACAACAAGTTATATTTTACATGCGATTATGATGGTGTTTATAATATTTGGGAATTAAATCTTACCGACTCAATTCCTATAGGGATGACACAATTAACAAAGTTCGTTACAAGTGCCTACGATTTTTCTTTTGTAAATAATACTACAGTTGTTACTGCCGGTTTTGAAAAATTCTCTTTCCAATTTTATTCAATTGATTTAGCTAATGTGTCCGATACTGCAAAAAAGTATGTCAAGTTTAATTTTGACCAAACCGGTGTAAAATGGGACGCTGGCAAAATATCACTACAGTCTGAAGCACAAAAAGTAAAATATGAAAAACAATATTCCTTAGATTACGCTGTAAGTCAATTAGTTACAGACCCTGTTTACGGTACTCGTGGCGGTGCTTTGTTTTTGTTGAGTGATTTAATGGGGGACGATAATTATTTGTTTTACATTTATAATACTGCAGAGGTACAGAGTGAAATCTTAAAAAACTTTAATGTGGCAATCTCAAGAATTAATTTGGGGGAAAGAGCAAATTATGGCTACGGAATCTTTCACTATGCTGGCAGAAGGTATGATATCAGAGAATCTGACGAGTTTTTTTATGAAAGAGTTTTTGGTGGATATTTTGATTTGTTTTACCCTTTTTCAAGTTTTGATAGAATTGAGACAGATGTAAGCCTTGCTAATTCTGATAAAGAACTTTTTGAAGATATAATCGGAAGAAAGTCGCTCTTACTTAGCAACTCATTGTCTTTTGTTCACGATAATTCTATCTGGGGACCTACTGGTCCATTAGACGGAAGTAGGTTCCGTGTGCTTCTTGGTTATACAAGCGATATCAAGTACAGTAATGTAAATTACTATTCTTTCATTTTAGACTATCGGAAATATTTTCGGTTAGGATTACGAACTACACTTGCAGCTCGTGCGTCAATTTTTATTAATCACGGCAAACAAGCAAGAAGATATTTTGCTGGAGGCAGTTGGGATTTGCGCGGCTGGCCGCGATTTGGAATTCGTGGAGAAAAACTCTGGCTATCTTCAGTAGAACTTAGATTTCCTCTAATTGACCTACTGCTTATCAATTTCCCAATTTTTGGCCTTAGTTTTTTTAATATCCGTGGAGCTTTGTATTTCGATGCCGGCAGTGCTTGGGATAATTCATATTATCAAACTCTGGGCAGTATTGGAACTGGAATTCGAATAAATTTATTTAACGCAATAGTATTGCGGTACGATGTAGGGAAGAAGATTGAAAATAATTTCAAGCATTTTCAGCCTAAATTATTTTACCAATTTTTCTTTGGTTTCGATTTTTGAAAAAAGCAAATACCATATTACTAATTATATTATGTGGGATTTCTATTAGCTGTACAAGAGCTTTATTTATAAGGAATTTTTATGTGAATAAACCTGGCTTTACAATTTTTTGCGGCAATTACCAAAGAAATTTTTTCGTTCGTGAGAATGTAGATACTGTGTGGACTGAACTATGGAAAGTGGAAACAGAGGGAAGCCAAAGAAGTTCTTCTTTAATTTTTTATGATAAATATCTTATTGCAACTGACCTTAGTGGTAAGATTTATGCCTTCGATGAAAATGGTAAATTGATTGGTATTTCTAAATATTCTGGCTCTATTCCAAGCGCGCCAATTGTTCATAATCAAACGTTAATATTTGTCGTTAACGACCTTAATAAAGACTATTCAACTTTAATTTACTATGATGTTAGTATCCCCAAAACAATTGAAAAGGTAATTATTAGCGGAAGTGTGCACAATGAACTTATTGATGTTAATAATGGTGTTCTTGTTTTGACTGATCAAGGTACTTTGTATAAATTTTCTTACGCTGGATTAAAATTGTCTGAACTGAAAACAAACGTGCAGTCATTCTGCACGCCTGCAATTTTCGATAATGATTTTTTATTTGGCAATCAAAACGGTGAAATTATTTCGGTCAATTACATCAACAATAAAATTAATTATAGAGTGAAAATATCCTCAGGATTCGAGAGTGGCGTTGTAATTAAAAATCAAAAAGGTTTTATTGGCAGTAGTGATGGTAATTTATTTTGCTTTGATGTAAAAGACGGGAAAATTTTATGGGAAGTAAATACCGGACATAAAATTAAAACCTTACCGGTAATGAATGATTCATCATTGTTTATTGGTAATCTTAATGGAGATATTTTTTCTATTAAACAAAGTAACGGAAAACTTAATTGGAAAATTAGCGTTGGGGGCGTAATAGATGTTACCCCTCTTCTTTTTAGTAATTATTTGCTTGAGCCAAATCAAAATAAAAAATTAGATGTAATTGATATTAAAAATGGTAAGGTTGTTAAGTCAATCGCTTACTCCGATAAAATTAGAACAACCCCACTTTACATTAACAATCTTTTATTTGTAGGGATTGACAAGGGAAATATTTATGCATATAAAGTCAACACTTATTAAAAAATGTTTGTTGGTAGTGATAATCTACTTTTCAGCTTTTAGATTGTTTGCTCAAGATTGTTTTTCTTATGTCAGCATTATGTCAAATAGTGACAGCGCATTAATTTACATAGACAATAAAGTTATGGGTATTGGGGAAGTGAAAGCGAAATTACCAATTGGCAGACATTTCTTACAAATAAAGGAAAATAAATTCTTATGGAATTCACAGACTTTTACGGATACAATTTTTATAAAAAAATGCGGGGAAGAGAAAAAGCTTAATTATAAATTCAAAAAAAGAGTTTTAATTGATTCACAACCTCAGAATGCAGAAATAATAAAAAATGACAAAATTATTGCTTTTACTCCTGCATTAATAGAAGAAGATACTAATCAATTAAAATTAACCAAGAAAAATTTTCTACAGAAAGAAATTAATATAAATGCGTTAAAACAGAACGGTAACATATTTTACCTGCAAAGAGTAAATGAAAAATTAAACAATAACAATTTCTTTGAGTCAAGTCTGTTTAAAATGTTATTAGGCACTGCTACTGTTTTTGGAGCAACAGCAGCATTTTTTAAGATTAAGGCTGATAATAAATATGATAATTATTTGCAAACTAAAGATGTTTCAATATATGACGATGTAAAAAGACTTGACTTATACAGCGGGATAGCTTTAAGTCTTCTTCAAATAAACATTGGTTACTTAGTTTATAAATTTTTGAGCAACTAATGAGAATTTTAATGAGCATCCAGCCAATTATCACCAATGCCAATATCAACAACAACGGGCACTTTAAGCGGTAAAGCAGTCTCCATCAAGTTTTTGACAATGGGCTTTAAATCATTAATTTCATCTTTATGTGCATCGAATACAAGTTCATCATGTACCTGCAAAACCATTTTCGACTTGAATTTGTTCTTAATTAATTCTTTGTGAATGTTAATCATTGCTAATTTTATCATATCGGCTGCAGTGCCTTGTATAGGCATGTTTATTGCAACGCGCTCCTCAAATTGTCTTACTACTTTATTATTGCTGTTAATATTTTTCAAATATCGTCTTCTTTTAAGCAAAGTTTCCGCATAGCCTTTTTCTTTTGCATTATTAATAGAATCTGTCATGAATTTTTTGACATTTTTAAAAGTACCGAAATAAGTTTCAATAATATCTTTTGCATGTTCTTGAGAGATTCCTAATCTAGTTTTAAGTCCAAATGGACCAATACCATAAAGTATTCCAAAGTTTACTTCTTTTGCTTTTCTTCTCATTTCAGGTGTCACTTCGCTTGGCTTTACTTGAAAAACCAGTGCAGCAGTGCTTCTGTGAATATCTTCGCCCGACTTAAAAGCATTGATTAGATTTTCATCTTCACAAATGCTTGCCATTATTCTAAGTTCTATTTGGCTGTAATCAGCGCTTAGAATCAAATAATCTTTATCCCTTGGCACAAAAGCCTTTCTAATTTCTTTTCCTAATTCTGTTCTTATTGGTATATTTTGCAGATTAGGATCGTTGCTTGATAAACGTCCAGTTGAAGCCGCAGTTTGATTAAAAGAGGTGTGTACTCTGCCAGTCTTAGGATTTATTAACTTTGGCAATGCATCTGCATAAGTTGTTTTTAACTTTGCAACTTGTCTATATTCTAAAATTAAATCGATAATTGGGTGCTCACCTTTAAGTGACTCCAAAGATTTTGCATCTGTTGAAAAGCCTGTTTTTGTTTTGGATGTAAGTGTAAGCTTGAGCTTGTCAAATAAAATTTTTTGAAGCTGTTGTGTAGAATTAATATTGAATTTTTCTTCTGCTAACTCATAAATCTTGTCAGTGTAGTAATCCATACGATTTTTAAGTTCGTTGCTAAATTCTTTTAATGCTTGTTTATCAATATGAACCCCGGTTCTTTCCATATCTTCAAGGACTAACACAAGAGGGAATTCAACATCGAAGGCAAGCTTTTCAAGTTTCTCTTTCTTTAGTTCCCTTAGCAATATTTCATACAATCTATAAGTAATATCTGCATCTTCACATGAATAATTTGATAACTGCTCAAGGTCAACTTCAAATATTTTTGATGGCTCTTTTTTGTTTCCTATTAGTTGTGTTAATGGTATTGGTTTGTAATTTAAGTATTTTTCCGAGAGGTCATCCATACCATGCTTTTGGTCGGGGTCTAAAACATAACTTGCAAGCATAGTATCGAAATAAAAATTTTCTACATTGATATTGTAATGCCTCATTACCGCTATGTCGTATTTCCCATTTTGGCATACTTTTTTTATTTTTTTGTTTTCAAGGACAGGTTTAAATAGTTTAATAAAATCGTCTATTGGAAGGCGGTCGGATAAATCATTTGAAAACAAGCCTGTCGATAAATACAATGGATTAACTGCAACAAAATAGGCTTCGTTTGGTTTTGTGCAAAAAGAACAGCCGGCAAGCTTTACTTCGAAAATGTTAAGCGAATCAGTCTCGGTATCAAATACAAATAAATCTGATTGCATTAATTTTTCAGCTAAGCTTTTAGCATCTTTATAAGTGGTTATTAATTTATACTTAACTTTATTTTTGTCAAATGAAGCAAGTGAAGGTTTACTTTCAACATAATCTTGTGCAGGAGTATTTTCTTTTTTTTCTAAACTATTGTTTTGGAACATTTTGTTCACTTTAACGGCGATTGATTTAAACTCCAGTTCAGAAAAAATCTGATTAAGTTTTTTAATATCCGGCTGTGTGAATTTTGCTTCATCAAAGTTTAACTTAAGAGGAACATCAGTCTTAATAGTAGCAAGTTCTTTGGAAAGAAATGCGTTCTCCTTATTTTCCAATAATTTTGAAACGATACTTTTTCTATCAATTTTATCAATATTTTTATATATGCCTTCAACGCTCTTAAATTGCTGAATTAGTGGCAGTGCGGTTTTTTCACCAATACCTGCAACGCCTGGGATATCGTCGGATTTGTCGCCAATTAATGCTAAGTAGTCAATCATTTGTATTGGTTCTATTCCCAAATCTTCTTTAACTTTTTTTCTATCAAGTATAATAATCTCGTCAGTTGACTTTCCAGGTTTAACAATAAATATATTATCAGTTATTAATTGAATATAATCTTTATCTGGTGTAACAGCATAGCAGATATAACCTTCCTTCTCTGCCAGTTTGCAAGCAGTGCCAATTAGATCATCAGCCTCGTAACCAGGTAAAATGTAAATTGGAATGTTAAAAGCAGTAATAATATCTTTAATTCTTTGCAGTTGAGGAATCATATCCTCAGGCATTTCTTGACGTGATGATTTGTATAATTCATATCGTTCGTGCCTAAATGTTTTTTCTTTTGAATCAAAAGCTACTGCAATGTGGTCTGGTTTTGTATCCTCTATTATTTTTAGTAATTGATTTACAAAACCAAACACAGCCGAAGTGGGCTCTCCAGCTTTTGTTGATAAAGGTCGATTTATAAATGCAAAATATCCTTTGTAAGCAAGCGACATTGCATCAATTAAAACAAATTTCTTTTTATTATTTTTCATATTATTACAAAATTATTTTTTGCTTGTGAGTTATTTTTTCAAAATGTAGCCTTAGCAAAAGCTTTGTTCTTAGAAAATATATAGAAATATTATTAATATACAACAACAATTAACAAACAAAAATACGTGATGGAAAAATACTTAATTATTACCCCAAAAATTAATTTAATAGTTTCTACACCATTCAGTAGTAGATTAAACTTTTTAATTGTCTGGCTATTAATATTGTTTTTCTTTGGTCCTGTTCAAAAAGTATTTTCTCAGCATTCTAATAGCAATAAATTTATTTATATAGCTAATTGGAATGTGGAAAATCTTTTTGATACTATTGATGACACAACAAAAAACGATGATGAATTTTTACCTTCGTCTAAAAAGAAATGGACCGAGGAAAAGTTCTTAAAAAAAATTGATAATCTCTCACAAGTAATACATTTCATGAATGACGGAAAGGGACCCGATATTATTGGTCTTGAAGAAGTTGAAAACATGAGTGTAATGAAATTTATTGTGTACAAATTTACTAATCGAGATTATATAATTGTCCACCGCGATTCTCCCGATCCTCGAGGCATTGATGTTGGTTTAATTTATGACCGCAATATTTTTGATATACTGCATGTTAATAAAATTCCTGTGCTTCTCCCAAACAATGAACCAACAAGAGATATTCTTCATGTAACCTTAAAATACAAACACGGAAATGATTCGTTACATATTTTTGTAAATCATTGGCCTTCAAGAAGAACTGGGAAAGAAACCTCTGAAGTAAAAAGAAACACCGCAGCACAAATTTTAAAAGAAAAAGTGGATAGTGTTTTACAAATAGACACTAAAAACAAAATAATAATTTTAGGGGATTTTAACGACGAACCGATTGATAATTCTATCCTAGATGTACTAAAGGCAGATACATCAAATTGTAGCGATTTACTTCAACCAGCTGATAATAAATTATACAATTTAGCTTATCACGACTATAAATTGAAATTAGGGACGTATCTGTACAAAAACAATTGGAACTTACTTGACCAAATTATTATTTCAGGAAGTTTATTAAATAACAATGGAATAAGTTATTTTTGTGACAGTTTTGAAATAATAAAGCCTGATTTTATGAAAGTGGACAAAGAAAGTGATGTGAGCGGTCCAATTCCAACCTATATAGGAAATAAATACATAGGTGGTTACAGCGACCATTTTCCGGTAGGTGCTCTTTTTAAATATTTGGGAGATAAATAAAATGTCGAAAAGTTTAATTATTGTTGGTGCCGCAGGTAGACTTGGCACCGAATCGATAAAATTTTTTTTAGAGAAAGACTATGATGAGTATTGTTTAGTTTCAAGAAGGAAAATAGAGATTAATGGTAAAATTCTAAAAAAGCATAAACAAATTGTTATAGATGACCTTGCTAATGAGAATCAAGCGAAAAATCTTTTTGAACAAATTTCTTTTATGCCTAATTCAACTTATTTTTTATTTAGTACAATTGGGGGTTTCTATGGTGGGACAGAATTAAAAGATACCCCGTATGAACAATGGCTTAAAATGTTTAGCATTAACTTGAACACTGCTTTTTTATTATCCAAATATTTTTTAAGCAAAGTAAGTGGTACAAGAGGTGGCAGTATTTGTTTTACGAGTGCACTGAGCGGTTTTTCCCCTCAAAAAGATAAAGCAGCTTATGGTGCATCTAAAAATGCATTAAATTACTTGGTAGAAACCTTAGCAAAGGAAAGTAAAAAGTATAACATAAGTACCAATGCTGTAGCGCCTTATGTTATTGATTCAGAAGAAAGTAGGAAATGGATAGAAGATAAAAAACAATTGTCAACACCGCAAAGCATAGCGCAAGTAGTGCATTTTATATTTGATAATTATAAAATAATTAACGGCAACATTATTAAGCTTGAAGGTACCTTAGAGTGATTTAATAAATTTAAAAAATGATTTAAGATATACAGAGATACGTTAACTCATTAAATTATTTATTGACTTTTTTATGCTAAATCCTTAGACTTCGTTAACTTTTTTTATTAAATAGTATCAGAAAATAAAAATCAATTAATAACTTTTGGAGGTTGCTTCCTATGCATATTACAGAAATTTCAGGATTTATTTCCTACGTTTTTGCACAAGCCACACAAAACCAAAGTGTGCTAAGCTTCTTACAGGAAAAATTTGTTGAAGGTGGTATTTTCATGTGGCCTATTTTAGGTTGTTTAGTCTTAGGTTTAGCTTTTTCTATTGAGAGATTTTGGACATTAATGCGTGCTACTACTAATACTAAAAAATTTGTAGTCCAAATAAAAGATGCACTTAAAAAAGGTGGTGTTCCCGAAGCAATCAAATTATGCGAAAATACAAGAGGGTCAATTGCTTCTGTTTTTCATGCTGGTTTATTAAGAGCAGATGAAGGCATTGAAGCTGCTGAAAAATCTATTATGGCTTATGGTGCTATTGAAATGGGATTCTTAGAAAGAGGTTTAATTTGGATTTCTACTTTTATTTCTTTGGCTCCCCTGTTGGGTTTCACTGGCACAGTTCAAGGTATGATTATAGCCTTTGATGCTATTAAAGAAGCAGCACAAATTTCACCATCGATTGTTGCCGGTGGTATTGCAGTCGCTTTGTTAACTACCTTGTTCGGTCTTGTTGTTGCTATGATACTTCAAGTATTTTACAATTATTTTGTTTCTAAAATTGACCGACTTGTAGCAGATATGGAAGAGAGTTCCATTGAACTTATTGACACTCTCTATGAAATGAATAAAAAATAAAAATCAAAAGTTGAGTTTTAAAGATGGTTCAAATAAAAAAACGTAAATTACCCGAAGCCGAAATTCCAACCAGTTCTATGGCGGATATCTCATTTTTGTTACTTTTATTTTTCTTGGTATCAACAGTAATTGATGTGGATACGGGAATTGGTTTAGTGTTGCCTGAATATGTACCACCTGAACAACAGCAGTTTGTACCTTTATCTAAAGACCGTTTGGCTGCATTGTTGATTAATGAGAATGGCGATGTACTTCTTAACAATGAATTAATTTCCATCCCACAAATTTCAAAAACATTAAAGCCAAGAATAGAAAGTAAAATTGATTTACCTGCTAATAAAAAGCTAGTAGTCTCGGTTAAAACCGACCGCAAGACAAGTTATAATCTGTTTATACAAGCATTAGACCAAGTTAAACAAGCTTATTTCGATGTAAGGAATGAATACGCCCTTAAACATTTTGGAAAAAGATTAATTGACATTGATGATAGAAGCGAAGAAATGAAAGAACTTAAGGACAAAATTCCAATTACTATTAGTATTGCAGAACCTGAAACAGTGAAAAAATAATTAAGGATTATTAATAATGAAATTCGAGAAAAAAAGAGCTAACACAAAGCAAAATATTCCAACTGCATCTTTACCAGACATTGTGTTTATGTTGCTTCTTTTCTTTATGGTTACTACCACTTTAAGAGAGGTCGATGTTTTAGTACAATATCGACTTCCTGAAGCTAAAGCAATTGAAAAAATTGAGAATAAAAGACTGGTTTCATATATATGGGTAGGTAAAGATGGCAGAATTCAAGTTAATGACAGCATTGTGAAATTAGGAGATATACAAAAAATTATGTACTCTAAGAGAGTAGCCCTGCCTAATGTAATTGTTTCGCTAAGAATTGACAAAGGCTCAGAAATGGGTATTGTTACAGATATTCAGCAAGAGTTAAGAAAAGCCTCTTGCTTAAGAATAAATTACTCAACTTTGTTAAAAATATAATTAATAGTATATTTCTATAAAAGGCGGGTTATTTTGAAATGGCCTGCCTTTTTTTTTGAGGTAATTATGAATTTAATTGAAAAAATTAACAACGACTTGAAAAATGCAATTAAATCTGGAGATAAAATTAGGATTGAAACAATTCGCTCTATTCGCGCTCTAATATTAGAGTACGAAAAAAGTGGTAAGGATAAAACAATTACTCCAGAAATTGAAATTAATCTTTTAAGTACAGCGGCAAAAAAAAGAAAAGAAGCTATTGAACAATATAAAAATGCGAATAGAAATGACTTAGCTGAAAAAGAAGAAAAAGAACTAAAGATTATTGAAGAATACCTGCCTAAACAACTTTCTGAGAAAGAACTGTTCCAAGAAATAAAAGCACTTGCATCACAAATTGGTGCACATAAAAAAGAAGATTTTCCTAAATTAATGCCACTTGCCGCCAAGACTCTTAAAGGTAAAGCCGACGGTAAGCTAATAAAAGAAGTTGTAGAAAAATATCTGAGTTCTAATTGAATTATATAGATATTCTAATTTCTGTTGTTATTATTATTGGATTTTTACTTGGCTTTAAAGATGGATTAGTAAGAAAAATAATTGGGCTAATTGGACTAATTGTAGCCGTCGCTTTTGCTTTCGAATTTTCTGATAAAATTGCAAAGTTTATTCTGCCTATATTTCAAGATGATTACCTGGCAAATATTGTAGCAGGCATACTTATTTTTCTGTTGATAATTTTAATTACCTCAATTGTTAAAAGAATTGTTCATCCGCTCGATAAAACAAATAGATTTATTAATCAATTTTTAGGCGGTATTGTTGGTGCTATCCAAATAATATTTTTTTTAAGCGGATTCTTGCTCTTCTTAAACATTTTTGATATCCCATCGAAAAAAGATATAAGTAAATCTATGTTTTATACTAAAGTTTACAACATAATACCAATTTCTATTGATTTTGTTATCGGACACAAAGCGAAGGCTACAGACTTTATTAAGGAATTTATTGAAAATAATGATAAGTCAGATTCTGGCAAGATTATTGATTCTTTCAAGGATTTAAAATGATAACTAAGGAAACATTAGAAAAATTGGAATTCTTTAAAGTAACAGAATATGCCGCAAAATACTGTTATACTGAATTAGGAAAAACACTTACGTTGAACTTGAGACCACTTTCAAAATTAGATGAAGTGATTAATGAGGGGAAAAGAGTTTCACAAGCGAAAGAAATTTTAATAAAATTGGAAACACCCCCATTTAGTTCATTGCCAGATATCTCAGAAATAATTGCAAAAAGTAGAATAGATGGAGCCGTATTAACAATAAGAAATATTTTGGATGTTCTAACTCTTGCTGAAGTTTCAAGAAAAATTGTACAGTTTTTTAGAAACAAAGGAAGTGAATTTCCGGATTTATACTTCCTTGCTAAAGAGCTGTTTGTAGATAAAGTTTTCGAAAGCCATATAACGCGCATAATAGATGAGAACGGCGATATTAAAGACGATGCGACTCCAAGATTAAAGGAAATTAGAAGAGAAATAAAAGAAAAAGAAGAGTCGTTAAGAAAAGTTGTAAACACACTGCTGAAGACATTTAGTGATTCATACTTAGTACAAGATGAGTATATAACATTAAGAGATGGCAGAATTGTATTGCCAATTAAATCAGAACACAAAAGACATATCAAGGGTTTCATACATTCTGAATCTTCAACAGGACAAACTGTCTACATAGAACCAGAGGAGACGTTGGAGCTGAACAACGATATTTTGTCATTAAACTTTGCAGAAAAAAGAGAAATAGAAAAAATATTACGCAGCTTAACAGAAAAAATAGGTTCGTTATCTAACCAGTTAAAAAATTCACTTGACTTAATTGCTTTGCTGGATTCTTACTTCGCTCGTGCTAAGTATTCTATTGAAATACTTGGCAGCTTTCCTTCTTTTCTTGAAGATAAGCCTATTCAGCTTTTGGACTTACGGCATCCTATACTAATTAAGAAAGTAGGAATTAAAAATACTGTGCCGCTTAATCTTAAAGTAGATAATCAAAAAGTTATTTTAATTACTGGTCCAAATGCCGGCGGTAAAACTGTTGTGCTTAAAACTGTAGGTATATCTGTTTTAATGGTTCAATCAGGTTTTCATATCCCTTGTCATCCAGATAGCAACTTACATTTTTTCAGCGACATTTTAGTTGATATTGGTGACCAGCAATCAATCGAAGAGGATCTGAGTACTTTTAGCTCGCATCTATCTAACATTAACAAAATAATTAACTGTGCAAATGAAACCAGCTTAGTTCTCTTAGATGAAATTGGTACCGGGACTGACCCCGTTGAAGGTTCAGCGTTAGCAATTGGAATTCTGCAAACACTGAAAGAAAAAAATGCTTTGGTATTAGCTACTACTCACCACGGCAATTTAAAGATTTTAGCTAATGAGTTAGAAGGATTTGAGAATGCATCAATGGAATTTGACACTCAAAAGCTTGTACCTACTTATAAATTCCATCAAGGAATACCAGGTTCTAGTTATGCTTTTGAAGTAGTTGAAAGAATTGGATTTAGTAAAAGTTTCATTAGCCTGGCCAAAAAATATTTGGATGTTGACAAAAATAAAGTGGAAAGATTTTTAATAGATATTGAGCAAAAATCTAAAGAATTAAGAAAACAGCTAAATCAACTTGAAGTAGAAAATATAAGATTAAAAGGCTTGGCAAACTTGTATCAGCAGAAGGTAGAGAATTTGGAAAGGGAAAAAAATAAAATTCTTCTGGAGGCTAAACAAAAGGCTCAAGATTATTTAAAAGATGTTAATAAAAAAATTGAAGCGGCTATAAAAAATATTCGTGAATCTAAAGCTAATAAAGAGATAGTGCATAAAGAACGCCAAGAAATAAAAGAACTTCAAAAAGAAATTGAATCAAAAATATCTTTTGAACAGACCAAAGAACCGGTCAAAGGAAGTTTTAGGATAGGTGATTATGTCTCAATTAAAAATACAAATACTGTGGGTATTATAAGCGGCATCGATGAAAACAAAAATAAAGCTATAATCGTAATTGGCAGCATAAAACTTCAATCAAAAATTTCTGATTTAGTGCATGCTAATAAAATTGAACCACAAACTGCTGACTTTAAAAGAAATTTATATGATTCTAAAATTCATAATTATAGATTAGATATAAGAGGTAAACGTGTTGATGAATCCGAAAAAGAAATAATAAAATTCCTAGATGATGCATATTCGAGCGGTGTTGATAGAATTGAAATTTTACACGGGAAGGGTACCGGTGCACTCAAACAAAAAGTACAAGAAATTTTAAAAAATTATAAATATGTTAAAAATTATTATTTTGCAGATATTGAAAGTGGTGGGGACGGTATTACGATAGTAGAATTTTAATTTATATGTTCAAAAAAATATTGATTGCAAATAGAGGAGAGATTGCCGTAAGAATTGCAAGAGCATGCAGGGAACTTAATATTAAATCTGCTGCTATTTATTCTGATGCTGATAGAAATTCTCTTCATGTAAGACATGCCGACGAGGCTTATTACATTGGTAGTTCACCCGCTAATGAATCCTACCTTAACTACCCAAAAATTATTGAACTTGCAAAAAAAATTGCCGCTGATGCTATTCACCCAGGTTATGGATTTCTTTCGGAAAATGCTGAGTTTATTAGTGCAGTGGAAAACAGCAATATTACTTTTATTGGCCCTTCTGCTAAGTCAGTAGCATTAATGGGCGAAAAAACAGCAGCCCGACTATTAATGAAAAAAAATAATATTCCAGTTGTACCTGGCAGCGAAAAATCACTTACAAACGTAAATGAAGCGATGGAAATAGCTAATGAAATCGGTTACCCAGTAATGTTAAAAGCTTCTGCTGGCGGCGGCGGTAAAGGAATGAGAAAAGTTTTTAATGAGAACGAATTAAAAGTTGAGTTCGAGAGGGCTAAAAATGAAGCATTAAAAGCTTTTGGCAACAACGCTGTTTATTTAGAGAAACTAATTGAAGAGCCGAAGCATATTGAGGTTCAAATAATAGCTGACAAACATGGAAATTATGCTCACTTATTCGAAAGGGAATGTTCAGTTCAAAGAAGGCATCAGAAAATAATTGAAGAATCACCCTCAACTTTTGTAGATGAATTTATAAGAGAAAAAATTACTAAAGCTGCCATTGAAGCTGCAAAAGCCTGTAATTATTATAATGCTGGTACAATAGAATTTTTAATGGATAAAAACAAAAATTTCTATTTTCTTGAAATGAATACACGGTTACAAGTTGAACATCCCGTAACTGAAATGATTACAGGTATCGACTTAGTTAAAGAACAAATTAGTATTGCGCAGGGCAATAAGTTATCTTTCTCTCAAAATGACCTTAAAATAAACGGTCACGCCATAGAATGTAGAATTTATGCTGAAGATATTAACAATAACTTTGCTCCTTCCATTGGCCAAATTAAATTACACAAACCTCCTCTAGGACCTGGAGTAAGGTTAGATTCTGGCATTGATGTTTTTTCTGATGTACCAGTTTATTACGACCCAATTTTAAGTAAAGTAATCACATGGGGTAAAAATAGAGAAGAGGCAATTGAAAGAATGAAAAGAGCGCTTAGCGAATATCAAATTGTAGGTGTTATTACTAACATACCTGTGTTTAATTGGATTTTTAGTCATGAAGTATTTATTAATGGCTCATTCACAATAAACTTTATTGAAAAGGAATTTTTGCCCAAATTCTTAACAGAAAGCAAATTACAGTCTAATGAAAAGTATGAACTTGTTTCAGCTATATTTGGGGCGATGATAAAAAACTCTGAACAATCTAATGCGGTATTTATTAATAATAACAAATCTAATAATTGGCTAAGTCAAAATTATGAATGAATTCATAATTACAAATGGCAGTAAAAAAATAACTGTTGATTTTATAAACGCTAATCAAATTAAAGTTAACGGTAAAATCTATGAAGTAAGACTTAAAAAAATAAACGATTATTTTTACTTGCTAACACTGGATAACATAACCTATGAAATTGCATGTGATAGACTTGAAAGCGGTAAATTTGGACTATTGATAAAAGGGAATTATTACGAAATAGATGTGAAGACAAAATTAGAGGAAATGGCTAATGACATATTGAAAAAAAAAGATTTAACTAATAAGCACAACATTATTAAAGCACCAATGCCGGGCTTAATACTTAAAGTTAACAAGCATAAAGGCGATGAAGTTAAAATAGGCGAACCTTTATTTTTACTGGAAGCAATGAAAATGGAAAATGAGATACGCTCTCCTGTTAGTGGTGTTGTAAAAGAACTAAAAGTTAAAGAAGGGCAATCAGTCAGCAAAGATGAAATAATTATGACATTCGAATAATAAATCTTATTTTCTTTTACGGCATAAATAACTATATTCTAAGCGCATTAAAAAACTAATTCAACAGGAGGTCTTGTGAAAAAGAAAATCTTACCGATTATTTTTTCACTCACAATTTTGGCAACTAGCATTTATGCTGGTGGGTTTCAAATTAATGAACATGGAGCCAGAGCAATGGCAATGGCAGGTGCATTTACAGCAATAGCTAATGATGCCTCAGCTATTTATTTTAATCCAGCAGGAATTACACAGTTGAAAGGTACAAATTTTTACGGAGGTTTAACATTAATAGCACCTTCAGCTTCTTTTACTGGCCCAGCACCATCTACAACTAAAACTGATATGGATAGTCAAACTTTCACACCAATTAATTTTTATGTTACCCAACAAATAGGTGATAACTTGTTTGTTGGTTTAAGTGTGAATAATCAATACGGGTTAGGGACGAGATGGCCAGTTAATTGGCCTGGCAAGTATTTGGCTTACGATACTGAAATTAAATCTTTCTTTTTTACACCAGTAGTAGCGTATAAGTTTTCCAATCAATTTTCATTAAGTGCTGGATTAGTTATTGCATATGGCGATGTAAAAATTATTCAGGTTTCAAATGTAGGCGCTGGTGATTTTCAAACCGAATTAAAAGGGAACAAAACCTCTGTCGGTTTTAGCGCAGGATTAATGTATAAACCTTCAAATGAGTTTTCAATTGGTGTAAGTTACCGCAGTTCGGTTAAATGGGATTTGGAGGGTACTGCAAAAAGCACACCTGAAGGTTTTACTCATCCATTATTAAAAGTATTTATACCATATCCAAAAGGTGATGTTACAGCACCACTTAAAACACCTCAAAATATAACTGTAGGGCTGGGATATATGCCTACTGATCAGTTAACTTTGGCTGCTGATTTCCAATATGTAGGTTGGTCAAGCTATGATAAGTTGTCAATTACATTTAAGAATTATAATGTTTCTAATCCATTGGCTCCAGGTCCTAGCACAGAATCAGTTGACAGAAATTATGAAAATACTTTTATCATAAGAGGAGGTGCAGAGTACAACTTATCTGATGTTTTTGCACTTAGGGCTGGTATTTTATATGACAGAAATCCAGTTAAAACCGAATATGTTGAACCTACTTTACCAGATGCAAATCGTATCGGATTAAATATTGGCTTCGGTTATAAGTTAACCAATAATCTTTCAATAGATGTGGCATATATGTTCTTGTCATTTAGTGATAGAGATGTTACAGGTTCAAAATTTGGGTTTAACGGCAAATACACAAACAATGCTCATTTAGTTGGTGCTGATTTATCTTTAGCTTTGTAAAGAAGATGAATGGGCTGATGTTAACTAAACTATGTTTACCATCAGCCCGTTTAATTTTAATTTATGGATAGAGTAAGAATTTTTTATTTGATCTGTTCGCTTCCAATTTTAGCTTCTTGTTCTGCATCAAAACAAACAGAAGAGACAAAGCAAAATGAACAGGATAATATCTATGTTTTTAATAACCCGGTTGTTCCTGATTCAACGTTTCAACAAAGTAATACAAATAGTAAGCAGTTAGATGCACTTAAACATACATATTATGTTCAAGTGGGTGCGTTTTCTACCAAAGAACGAGCCGAAAAATTTATTCAAGAAAATAAGAATCGAATTAATATGGAAATGAAAGTAACGTTTAACTCTGCAGTTCAGCTTTTTGTTGTTCGACTGTCGCCTTTTTTTTCACGGGAAGAAGCAGAAAGTTTTCGAAATAAAATTAGAAATATTGATAGTTTTAAAGATGCTTTTATTGTGACCGAAGGTGACAAATAAATTTAAGTGTCAAGTCTTTTACTGCTACTTTCATAAAAAACTTAAGTATTTTGATTAAACAATTTGGTAATTTTATAAGGATATTAAATTGTACCAAAATTCATTTTATAAGAATAATTTTTACTTATTAGATGATTATAAATACGTCTGTTTGACGAGATTGACAAAGACGCAATTTCTCTTGCAATTTTATAAATTAATTCTCATCTTGAAAATGTATTTCAAATAATAGGAGGAGTAGCCTTGGCTCTTTCATTAAATAAAGTTATGTTAATTGGTAACCTTGGCAACGATGCCGAGACAAGATTTACCCCAAATAATGTTAGTGTTACTACTTTTTCATTAGCCACAAATCGTAGCTACAAAGGAAAAGATGGTAACTGGGTAAATGAAACTACATGGCATAATATAGTCTGTTATAATTTACCCGATTCTTTAAAAGAACTGCTGAAGAAAGGGAAAAAATTTTATATTGAAGGCCGTATTTCAAAAAGGGATTACACTGATAAAGATAAAATTAAGAGGTATTTCACCGAAATCATCTCGGAACGATTAATCCCTCTTGATAGTAAAGATGTTGCTTCAGAAAATATTCAGACGTACGAGCAAGAGGGCGATGTCGATGTGGAAGCAACTGATGCAGATAATGATTTACCTTTTTAGAAATTTGTTAAACAATTAGAGGACCAAATTTTTAGTTGGATAATGATTGGCTTATTAGAGTGATTTTATTAATCATTCTAATATTGTTTTCTGCTTTGTTTTCAGGCTCCGAAGTAGCCTTATTTTCCTTAAGTCAAAAAGATGTAAAAGAGTTTTTAAGGACAAATAAAATAGTTGGCAAGTATATACTTAATCTATTAGAATACCCCCGTAGACTACTTGTAAATATTCTATTAGGCAATACAATTGTAAATGTTTCTGCTTCGATAATAGCAGTAAGTATTGCACTTGATGCTGCAAAAATCTTAAACTTATCTGTAGGATTTGTTTTAACAATTCAAATAGTTTTGTTAACCACTATTATTTTACTTTTTGGTGAATTAACACCCAAGATTTGGGCTACAAAAAAGCCTTTGCAATTTGCTAAAGTTGTTGCAGTACCGCTTTATTGGATTGGCATAATTTTTTACCCTATTTCAAAAATATTGACTGATTCACTCAGATTGTTGGTTTCCAAAATTAATTTTGATAAATCTAAAACTGCAATTAAAATAATGGAATTGCCGGAATTAGCCGATTTAGGAGTGGAACGCGGGACGATTAAAAAAGGCGAGCATGAATTAATTCATGGCCTGGTTGAATTTAAAACTGTTTCTGTCCGCGAAGTAATGACCCCGCGCGTCGATATAACAGCAGTACCCGTAAACGCCTCATTTGACGAAGTTATGAATGCTATCGTAAAATCTGGGCATAGCCGTATTCCTTTATATCAAGATAACTTAGACAAAATTATTGGCGTTATTTACGCAAAGGATTTACTGCCATTTTTGAAAAATGATATACTTAGGAAAAATTTTTCTACTCTGAAAATTTATCGCGAAACTTTATTTGTGCCAGAGACTAAATTAATCAGCAATTTATTACACGAGTTTCAACAGAAAAACATGCATATCGGTATTGTTGTTGATGAATATGGCGGTACCTCAGGCTTAGTCTCAATGGAAGATATCTTGGAAGAAATAATCGGTGAAATTAGAGATGAATATGATAAAGATGAAAAAGAAATATATAAAATTGATGATGATAACTATATCGTTGTCGGTAAAGTTGGCATTGAGCAGCTTAATGAATTATTAAACAGCAATTTTTCTTCCGAAAACGATGACTATGACACAGTTGCTGGATTTATTTACTATCACGCAGGCAACATACCACATGTTGGATATCAGTTCGATTATAATGGTTATAAATTTACTGTCAAAGAAGTAGTGGGTAAAAGAATAAAGAAAATACAAATAGAAAAAGTAAAATTAGAGTAACAACTAAAAATTATGAACATTGCTGATGTTGCTTATGCCTTAGAAGTTTTTTGCCTTTACGCTGATCAATTTTTAGAATTTTTCTAAAGTAAGTCTAATGAGAAAAGGATGCTTTTTTACAAGTATTGCCTTAGTGACTGTAGCTATTGGTGCAGGCTCGTATATAATAAAAAAGTACGGAGAAAATTTTTTAACTTTCGGTAAAGAAAAAATTATGGATAAGGCAATAGAAGATTTTAATGATTATCTAAGCAAAAAAATAAATGATAAATCAATGAAAGATTCTGTCTTGACAATAGTCAAAGATTATGAAAATAAAATCAAAGACGACAAATTTGACCTGGCTATGAAAAAAATTGGTGATGTGATCGACAAAGTAAAAGTCTTTGCTTCAGATGACGTTATCGATTCAACTGAAATTAGTGAACTAAAAAAAATAACAGGATATGATGAAAGAAGAACAAAGGACTGAAATAAAAGTTGGAATTACAGTTCTAATCGGAATAATAATTTTTATTTGGGTTTTTAGCTGGGCTAAAAATATTTCAATTAATTCTGAGAAGAAAAATTTGAATATAATATTCGACTCAGTAGCTGGGTTAGAAAATGGCGATGTGGTTACTGTTAATGGCGTACGACAAGGCTACGTTGATAAAATTAACAATCAAGGTAATTTAGTTTTAGTTAATGTGAAATTAAATCCAAATGTAGATTTAAGAAAAGATGCAACTTTCTCCATTATGATGTTAGACTTGATGGGCGGCAAAAAAATTGAAATAAATCCGGGCATATCTAATGAAAAATTAGATTACTCAATATCCCACCGAGGTAAATTTATTGGTGATATATCTACAGCAATGTCAATGCTTAGTTCAGTCCAAAGTGATTTAGTTGATGTAATAAGAGAAGTAAAAGTTACATTGAAAAATACTAATGAGTTGTTAGGAAATAAAAATTTTAGCAATGATATTAAAGTTTCTGTAAACAATCTTAACAGACTTACAAAAGAAATATCTGATCTAATTATTTCAAACAGAGAAAACATACACAACTTAATTTTGGAAACGGAAAAGACCGCATCTTCTTTCAATAACTTTTATGAAAAAAATCAAAATATTTTCAACGAGACATTAGACCAAACTAAAAAGGCAATATCTTCTTCCAATGAATTGCTAAAGAAGCTAAATACTTTTTTTGATGAGACTAAAGAACAAAAAAATAATATTGGTAAAGTAATTTATAACCAGAAATTGATTGATGATTTACAGATAAATTTAGAACAGCTTAAAGAACTTACTAGGATTCTTATTGAACAACTTAAAGGCAAGGGTATTAATGTTGATGCAAATATTTTTTAGTGTTATTATTTCTTTTAGTTTGTATTTGACAACTTAGAAGGTTAATCAATGGTATTAGGTGTGGGAATTGATATAATAGAAATTGACAGAATTAAAAGAAGCGTAGAAAAGTATGGTGAACAGTTCCTTCACAAAATTTTCACAGAGACTGAAATAAGTTATTCCTTGACTAAAGCAAATAAATATCAGCATTTAGCTGCTCGGTTTGCTGCTAAGGAGGCAATTGCTAAAGCTTTGGCGACGGGATGGGGTGACGGTTTTAAATGGAAAGATATTGAAATTTTTAATGAGAAAAACGGCATGCCAAAAGTTAAACTTGCTGGTAAATTGGCTGCTTTTGTTGGTAAAGAAAAATCACTTAAAATTACAATGAGCCACTCTGATAACTACGTCGCATGTTTTGCTATATTATACCAAGAAAACATAGCAATATGAGCTTAAAAAGCTTATTAGGAATGAATTCTTTACCTTTAACATTTTCCATTACAAATCCATTTTTCCATTAAAAAATTCTTAACCTTCTTCTCAGTTTAATATGTTATTAGAAATTTTAAGTGAAAAAATTATTTCTAATGCTATATATTTGCATAGTAAATTAAGATGGATTGTCTAATAATTTAGAAAGGATTAAAAGGTGAAAGAAAATCGTGTTGTTGTAGCAATGAGCGGTGGTGTTGATTCATCTGTGGCAGCAGCTTTGCTAAAAATGCAAGGGTTTGATGTAATTGGTATTACTATGAAAACATGGGGATTTATGGAAGTTGGAGGTGCACCAAAACATGAATCAGGTTGCTGCTCTTTAGATGCAATTTTTGACGCTAAAAATGTTGCTGACAAGCTTGATTTTCCACACTACACATTGGACTTTACAAAAGCTTTTGAAAACACTGTAATTGAAAATTTTGTGGATGAATACATTGCCGGCAGAACACCTAATCCCTGCGTTATTTGTAACAAAAAAATTAAATGGGAAGAGTTGTTAAAAAAAGCTGATTCGTTAGATGCAAAATTCGTTGCAACAGGTCATTATGCTGTTGTTGAATTTAATAATGAAACGGGTCGTTACTGCATAAAAAATTCAGCTGATAACAAAAAAGACCAAACTTACGCGCTTTGGGGGTTGAGTCAAGAAAGTTTAAGCAGAACTATTTTCCCATTGGGAAATTATAATAAGTCCCAAGTTAGGCAATTAGCTGAAGAGTTTAATCTTAAGACAGCAGCAAAACCAGATAGCCAAGAAATTTGTTTTGTTGCAGATAACAACTACGAAAGATTTTTAAGAGAAAGAATTCCTGAAACTATTGAAAAAATAGGAGGCGGTGATTTTGTTTATCATGGTAAAATTGTGGGTAAACATAGAGGCATACCTTTTTATACAATAGGACAGAGAAGAGGGCTCGGCGTTTCTTTTGGCAAACCAGTTTATGTGAAGAATATTGATATCAAAAAAAATATTGTTGAACTTGGTGACAAAGATGAACTACTTAACTCTTTCGCTTTAGCTTCTGGGGTTAATTACGTCAGCAAATCTATTCTTAATGAAGGCGAAGTAGTTTATGCAAAAATCCGTTATTCAGATAAAGCTACACCTGCGCAAGTAGTATTTGCTAATCAAAATAATTTGAAGGTAAAATTTATTGAGCCTAAATCCGCTGTTACACCTGGACAGTCATTAGTTTTATATGATAACAGCGGTTATTTGTTGGCGGGGGGTACGATAACTTCTGAGAACTAAGAAAAAGACTTTTCTAATTCATCAATATTTACGATATTTGCAGCAAAATTATTGTAATTTATAACTAAAGGAGAAAGGTCTTCGAACAGAAGTATGGTACAAACGGTTCTCTTAATGCTAAGGTTTTACTATTAAATCAAAGTTATGAGCCTCTTACAATTTGCAATGTAAAAAAGGCAATTGTATTAATGGTCCTTGGCAAAGCTGAACTAGTAGCAAATAATGACCACAAAAAAGTTAGATCAGTTAAAGTTTCCTATCCTTGGCCAAGTGTAATTCGACTTAACGAATATGTTAGACTTCCTTTTCAAAAAATAATTCTCACACGAAGAAACATCCTTAAAAGAGATGGTCACAGATGTGCTTATTGCGGAAGGGGCGATTTACCTTTAACTATTGACCATATAATACCAAAATCTAAAGGCGGAGATGAAAGCTGGGAAAATCTTGTTGCAGCTTGTATTGTATGCAACAATAAAAAAGGTGACAGAACACCAGAAGAAGCAAACATGAAACTGTTAATTAAACCTTACACGCCAAATCATATTATGTTTATTAGAAATTATGTTGGAAAAATTGAAGAAACGTGGAAACCATTCCTATTTCACTAATATCATTTGTATACAGTCCTATTTATTATGCAGAAATTACATTACAATGCCACAAAGCAAACTATTTAAGTTACATAAGATAAAAGAAGACTTTTTAACCATTCAGTTCAAAAAAATCCAACAAATCCAAATTTTTCGTTATCTTTGCCTCAATTAAAATTGTCTAACTCTCAAAAATAAAGTGGAAAAATGCCTAAAAAAAGAATTCTTAGCGGAATGCGTCCAACAGGTAAACTTCACCTCGGTAATTATGTCGGTGCTTTAGAAAATTGGATTAAACTTCAAGACGATTATGAAAGTTATTTTTTAATTGCAGATTATCATGTTCTTACAACAGATTTATCAACCGAGAAAATATATAGTAATTCTATCGAAATGTTAATTGACTGGCTATCAGCAGGTTTAGATCCTGTAAAAGCGCCTATGTTTAGGCAATCGCAAATAAAACAGCATACAGAATTATTCTTAATTTTTTCAATGTTAATAACTAAAGCTAGACTTGAAAGAAATCCAACTTTAAAAGAGCAAGTACGCGATTTAAACATAGAAAACATAATTTATGGACATCTTGGCTACCCGGTCTTACAAGCAGTTGACATTCTTCTCTACAAAGGTGAATTAGTTCCTGTAGGAGAAGACCAATTACCTCATATCGAAATTACACGTGAAATTGCAAGAAAATTTAATTCTCAATATTGTCTTAATAATCCAATATTTCCTGAGCCTGAAGGATTAATTACAGAATTTGCTCGATTGCCCGGATTAGATGGTAAGAGAATGAGCAAATCATTGGGTAATACAATTTATCTTTCTGACGGACCTGATGTTGTGAAAAGTAAATTGCGTAAAGCAGTTACAGACCCATTAAAAGTTAGAAAGAACGATCCTGGTAGACCAGAGATTTGTCTTGTGTTTACATATCACAAAAAATTTAATCCTTCAGAAACACCACAAATTGAAAAAGATTGCCGCAGCGGCGTGCTTGGTTGTGTAGATTGCAAATTAAAATGTTCTGAAAAAATTAACTCCATACTTGAACCAATTCTACAAAAAAGAAAGTACTACGAAAGTAATTTAGATGAAGTAAAAAATATTTTACTCGATAGTGAAAAACGAGCCAGAGTAATTGCAACTGAAACAATGGAAGAAGTTCACACACAAATGAAACTAGGCTGAACTATGTATAAAATTCGATTACAGGAATTTGAAGGACCTTTGGATTTATTGCTGTTTTTTATTAAAAGAGATGAACTGAACATTTACGATATTCCTATTTCTAAAATTACTAAAGAGTTTATGGAATATTTACACATGCTGCAAGAATTGGATTTGGAAACTGTAGGTGATTTTATCCTAATGGCTGCTACACTAATGCAAATTAAAGTAAAAATGCTGCTGCCAAGAGAAATTGATGATAAAGGAGAGGAAATTGACCCAAGAGCTGATTTAGTTAGGGCATTGTTAGAATATAAGCGCTATAAAGAAGTTTCAGAAGAAATGAGTTTATTAGAAGCTAATCAAAGAAAAATTGCTTTTAGAGGTAATTTCAATGCTGACTTAAAAGAAAAACCCAGCGATTTGAATGTGCTGCTGAAGAATATAACATTGTATGATCTGATAAAAGCTTATAAACATGCTTTAATGAACATGCCTGAACAAACCGTTCACGAAATTCAAAAGCTTAATGTAACTATAGAAGAACAAATTGAATATATATCGCAAAAAATTAATCAAAGAAATGAGATTACATTTATTGAGCTAATTAAGGATTTTAAAGAAAAAATTCGTGTAATAGTTACCTTTATTGCAATGCTTGAAATGGTTAAAATGGGACAAATTGGACTTCGCGAATCAAACAAGTTTAACGATTTTATTATTTATGGGCTAAACAATGGATAGTATTTATAAGTCAATTATAGAAGCATTGATTTTTGCTTCCGACGAACCAATCGCAGCTAACGATATAATAAAAGTTATTAAAGAAATTGACGGTCAAGATATTGAAATCACAATTGATGATATTGAGGCAACTATTAATGAACTTAATCTAAAATATCAGAATAATGAAAACTCTTTTAATATCCTGAAAATTGCAGAGGGATACGTCTTTGGTACTAAACAAGAATATGCTAAATACTTGGGCTACCTTACCACCGAAAAAAATAAAAGAAGATTAAGTCAAGCTGCTTTAGAAACTTTGGCTATTATAGCGTATAAACAACCTATTACAAAACCTGAAATTGAATCTATCAGAGGTGTTAATTCAGATTACATGATTAATACACTGTTAGAAAAAAATTTAATAACAATAAAAGGCAGGTCAGAAACAGTAGGCAGACCATTGCTTTATGTTACCACAAAAGAATTTTTAAAGTATTTTGGACTCAATACCATTAACGACCTTCCTAAACCGCGCGAAATTGAAGAGATAATGAAAGATGAAGATTTTCTTGAACAAAAAAGAAAAATAATGATGAATGGTATTGAAGAAAGTTTAGAAACTGAAATTGAAGATGAAACAGAATCAGGAAATGAAGATACGCTTGAATAGGTTCCTTTCAGAATGTGGCTTGGGCTCACGCAGAAAAGTTGAGGAATTAATTAAAACAGGACGCATTGAGGTAAACAATAATATTGTGACTGACCTTACTGTAAAAATCAATCCCCAAATTGATAAAGTTAAATATGATGGTGAATTGCTTAGACCGCAAAAAAAAGTATACTACTTATTGAACAAACCAAAAGGATTTGTGACAACGTTGAACGACGAAAAAAAAAGAAAAACTGTAATTGAACTCATTAACACTAATAAACGAATTTTTCCTGTGGGAAGGTTAGATTACAACACCACAGGTGTTTTGCTGCTGACTAACGATGGTCAGTTGACAAATTTTTTATTGCATCCTCGTAATAAAATAGAACGAGAATACGTTGTAGTAATTAATAAACCATTACATGAAAAAGATAGTGCTAGATTACTTAAAGGAATTTTTTTAGACGGGAGAAAAAGTTTTTTTTTAGCTTTAGAGTATATTAAAAAGGGCAATAAAATTTTAAAGGTAACAACTAATGAAGGCAGATATCATTTTGTTAAAAGAATGTTTCAAGCTTTAGGATACAATGTAGTTGAACTAAGAAGAATTAGATTTGGTCCGTTTAATCTAAGCGGTCTTAAAATTGGTGAATATCGAGAAATTTCTGAAACAGAATTAAAAAAACTTGTTAACTATGAGAAGTTTATATAGGACAATTATTACTATAATATTACTGTTTACCTCTGTAGCAGAAGCACAAAAAGATTCATCGATTGTTAGGTCCAAGCAAACTGCAAATGCTTTAATTGAATTAAGAGAGCAGCTCGACGATTTATTTAATGATCCAAATTTTAGCGATGCAAATTGGGGAGTGGTAATTAAATCATTAAAAACCGGTGAAATACTGTACAAAAAGAATCCGGATAAATTATTTTATCCTGCATCAGATATGAAATTGTTCACTACGTCGGCTGCTTTGCTTTTGTTAGGCTCTAATTATAAATACATCACGCAATTATTTACAAATGGTGAATTGAAAGATTCAACATTAAATGGTGATTTAATTTTAGTGGGAAGTGGAGATCCCACAATATCAAACCGTTTTACAGGTGGTTCCAGTACAAAAATTTTTGAGGATTGGGCAGATACTCTCCTGTCAAAAGGTATTAAATATATTAATGGGAACTTAGTTGGCGATAACAGCGCATTTGACAATGTAGGCCTTGGTAAAGGTTGGCCGTGGGATAATCTTTCGGATTGGTTTTCAGCTCCATCTTCAGCAATTAGTTTTAATGACAACACAGTTGAAATTGATGTCTTTCCATCGGAAGTAAATTTCCCTGCTAAAGTTTCAATTGACCCAAATACAAGCTATGTGAAAATTATACCTAAAGTAATAACTGTCGCTGGTAACGATAAAACTAAAATTCAGGTAACAAGACAGCAAGGAACGGGCCTAATTACCGTAGCAGGCAAAATTAATGTTCAAGAAGATAAATATATTTATCATGTTGCAATAGAAGACCCTGTTATGTATACGCTTACTGTACTAAAAGAAACCTTTGAAAAGAAGGGCATTAGTATTAATGGGTATATTACCGATATAAAAAATTTTCATAAACGAATATCCTATGATAATTTGTTGCCGCTTATAAAGCATTTTTCAGTGCCTGTTTATGAAATGATTAAAGAGACAAATAAAAACAGTAATAATTTTTATGCAGAACAATTATTAAAAACAATTGGCTTAGAGCTGTTTAACTACGGTTCAACAGAAAATGGCGTTAAAGCTTGCAATGAATTATTTAAAAATATGGGTATTAATCCGGATAATATGGTTATGGCCGATGGTTCGGGTTTATCAAGACTAAATCTTGTTACTCCTCGACAAATAGTCAATCTACTCAGTTACATGTATAAAACAAATGAATTCGAAAAATTTTATGCTTCATTACCAATAGCCGGTGTTGATGGTACTCTTGTTAACAGAATGAGAAAAACAAATGCTGAAAATAATGTTCGTGCTAAAGGAGGGTATAATATTGCAACCTCGTCGTTATCGGGTTATCTGCGAACTACTGCCGGTGAACCAATTGCTTTTTCAATGATAGTTAATAATTACCTTGTACCTACAACTTTGGCTATTTATGTACAAGACAACGCGTGTCAAAGATTAATTAATTTTAATAGGAATTAACCTCTGGAGGTAAATTGGAAAATACTAACCAAATTCAAGATTTGAACACTCTAATACAGCGCCGTTTAGAAGAGTTAGAACAATTGTATAAACTGGGTATTCAGCCTTATTCTTATAGCTTTGATGTTGACTCTTATTCTTTAACAATCAAAGAGAATTATGATAAATATGAAGGGAAAGATGTTAAAATTGCCGGGAGAATTATGGCTATTAGGCGTATGGGGAAAGCCTCTTTTGCTCATATTCAAGATAAAGAGGGAAGAATTCAAATTTATTTAAAAAAAGATGACTTAGGAGAAAATTACGAAGTATTCAAATTATTGGATATTGGTGATTTCATAGGAATTTCAGGATATGTATTTAAGACAAAAACCGGCGAAATTTCAGTCCACACAAAAAATTTAACAGTCCTTGCAAAATCAATTAGACCAATTCCCATTGCAAAAGAAGCAATTGACGAATCGGGTAATAAAATAATTTATGACCAATTCGCAGATAAAGAACTTCGATATCGTCAGAGATACGTTGATTTAATAGTTAATCCAGATGTAAGAAAAGTTTTTATAACGCGTTCTAAGATTATAAGTCAAATTAGAAAGTTTCTTGATTCGAAAGGATTAATTGAAGTTGAGACGCCAATACTACAACCACTTTATGGCGGTGCTGCTGCTCGTCCTTTTATTACTCATCATAACTCTCTTGATATTGACCTATATTTAAGAATAGCTGATGAATTATACCTAAAAAGACTTATTGTTGGCGGCTTTGATGCTGTTTACGAAATTTCTAAGGATTTTCGTAATGAGGGAATGGACCGTACTCACAACCCAGAATTTACTATGCTGGAATTATACGTCGCCTACAAAGATTACTACTGGATGATGGATTTTGTTGAAGAAATGTTTTTAAATATTTGTACTGATGTTTTTGGTACAACACAATTTGTGATTGAAGACAAAAAGATTGATTTTCGGTCACCGTGGAAAAGAATTTTTATGGTTGATGAAATTCAAAAAGCTACTGGGTTGAACGTAATGGATGCAAGTCAAGAAGTTCTAAAAAATTATTTAAAGGAAAACGGAATTAAATTAGATGGTGGAGAAAATAAAGGTAAGCTGATTGATGAAATTTTTGAATTTGCGGTTCAGCCTCATCTAATTCAGCCAACTTTTGTAATCGATTATCCATTAGAAATTTCACCACTTGCCAAAAAGCACCGTTCTAAAGCTGGCTTGGTTGAAAGATTTGAAGCATTTGTATTGGGCAGAGAGATATGTAATGCTTTTAGCGAACTTAATGATCCAATAGACCAAAAAAATCGTTTTATTGAACAATCAAAATTAAGGGAAGAAGGAGATGAAGAAGCTCATCAAATAGATGAAGATTTTATACGTGCTTTAGAATATGGAATGCCCCCTACAGCAGGTCTTGGCGTTGGAATAGACAGACTTGTAATGCTTCTTACAAATCAGCCTTCAATAAGGGATGTGATTCTATTCCCGCAAATGAAACCAGAAAAGTAGTAACTAAAGAAGCTTTTATGAATTTTAGAGATAAAATTTTTCCTTACATCTTATCAATAATTGTAGGCGTCTACATAGGATATCAGTTGAACTATTTTACCAACAACAAAATTGATAAACAAGCTGAAAAATTCTATGATGTATTAGAATACACTAAAAAATATTATGTTAATTCTATTGATACGAAAGAGCTGGTGGAGGACGCAATTAAAGGGATGTTTGATAAATTAGACCCGCATACAATTTATCTTTCACCTACAGAAGAACGACAATCAGAAGAAGAATTTAAAGGAAATTTTTATGGGATTGGAATTGAATTCCAAATCATTAATGACTCAATTACGGTTGTAACTCCTATAAACGGAGGTCCAAGTGAACAGGTAGGTATTTTACCCGGCGACCGAATTGTAAAAATAAATGACAAAAGTTCAGTTGGACTTAGTAACGAGGAGGTAATTAGAACATTAAGAGGAGAAAAAGGCACCCAGGTAAAATTAACAGTTTACAGACCATACACAAAAAAAATAATTGACTTTAATCTTACTAGAGCCGAAATTGCTATAAATTCTGTTGACTCTGCATTTATGTATGATAACTCCACGGGCTATATTAATCTAATTAGATTTTCCGCAACAACTACCGAAGAAATGGAGAAAGCATTAAAAAGTCTCTCTGAAAAAGGAATGAAAAGATTAATCTTAGACCTTAGAAACAACCCTGGTGGTTATTTAGATCAAGCTTATCAAGTAGCTGATTTTTTTATTGATGATCATAAATTAATAGTATCAACCAAAGGAAGACTTAATGAATTTAATGAAGATTTTATAGCACAAAAATCATATCCTTATGAAAAAATACCCATTGTAGTTCTTGTTAACAAAGGTACAGCATCTGCAAGTGAAATTGTGGCAGGTGCTATTCAAGATTGGGATAGAGGATTGATTGTTGGAGAAACAACGTTTGGCAAGGGGTTAGTACAAAAACCAATTATATTAAATGATAGTTCTGCAATTAGGATTACTGTTGCTAAATACTTTACGCCAAGCGGAAGAGAAATCCAAAGAAATTATGACAATAAAAAACTATATTACAAAGAACCAATAAACAGACCAGAAATAAATAGTGATAATTGGCAACATAACCTTGAAAAAGATTCCAGTAAAAATATTTACAAAACTATAAGTGGGCGACAAATTTTTGGCGGTGGTGGTATTACGCCAGATTATTTAGTTGAACCTACAAAATTTTCTAATTTGGAAACACAAATTAGGCAAGCTAATGCTTTTTATTTGTTTGTTAGAAATTACATGGATAAAAATGGTGCTAAATTAAAAACGGAATACAGCGACTTAAATTTTTTCTTGAAAAAGTTTTACTTTACCGCTGCCGAGCTTAATGAGTTTGTAAAGTATTTAGGCAAATTAAAAATTAAGGTCAACAAACCGCAATTTGAACAAGAAGAAAAACAAATTGGAACTATTCTTAAAGCCTATGTTGCCCGTGAACTCTGGAAAAACTTAGGATGGTATTCAGTTGTTTTGCCTAACGATTTACAATTTGTTAAGGCTTATAGTCTTTTAAATAAAGCTGAGGCTATACTTAAGACAAATCAGAACAATAAATTTTAGTTAACTATAACTCATATGAATGAAGTAAAATTATTTCCTTACAAAAGCATAATGCCTCAAATTCATCCATCTGTTTTTTTAGCGAGTGGCGTAAAGATTATTGGAGATGTAAAAATAGAAGAGAACTCTAGTATTTGGTATAATACTGTTATAAGGGGAGATGTGCATTATATTAAAATTGGGAAAAGTACCAATATACAAGACATGTGCATGCTGCATGTAACCAATGATAAATTTCCATTAATTATAGGAAATAATATTACCGTTGGTCATTCAGTAACACTGCATGGCTGTGTGTTAAACGATAATTGTCTAATAGGAATGGGTTCGGTGGTATTAGATGGTGCAATTGTAGAAAAAAATTCGATTGTGGCTGCTGGTGCAGTGGTTCGTCCAGGTTTTATTGTGCCATCTGGAAAATTAGTTGCCGGTGTTCCTGCAAAAATAGTTAGAGAATTATCACATAGTGAGATAGAAGAAATAATCGCTTCTGCTAAAAGATATGTTGAATATGCAAGTATAACAAAGAATTCACTTTTACATAAAAGCGATAACTGATGAAAATAAAATTTTGGGGTACAAGAGGCTCTATACCAATTCCTGGTATAAATACCTTAGAGTTTGGTGGTAATACTCCATGTGTGCAAATTACAGATGAAAATGGTAAAGCTTTAATATTAGATGCAGGCACAGGTATAAGAGAATTAGGTAAACAAATTATATCACAGAATTCACTGTTCAAAATTAATTTATTGGTTTCACATTCACACTGGGACCATATTCAAGGCTTGCCATTTTTTGAACCATTGTACCATAAAGAATATGAAATCAATATATACTCGTATGCACATCAGGGAATTGAAGGGTTTGAAATATTCGAGGCGCAGTGGCATCCGCTTTTTTTCCCAGTTAAAAAAGATGTTCTTAAAGCTACTATTAAATACAATGCAATTGTGGAGGATATGAAATACAACATCGGCGGATTTTTAGTTTCTACAAAAAAAATGAATCATAGCAAAGGAACTCTCGGCTTTCGGATTCATTCTGTTAAAGATATTGTTTATATGACTGACAACGAGCTGATCTTTGACACTGAGAGTCCGTTCAGTATGAAAAACATTTTTGATAAAAATAAAGAATTAGTAGAGTTTTGCAGAGGCTGCGACTATTTAATTCATGATTCAATGTATTCACTTAAAGATAATATAAGTAAAATAGGATGGGGACATTCAAACAATATTTCGGTGCTTCAGTTTGCTGAAATTGCGGAAGTAAAAAATCTTATTTTATTTCATTATGATCCTGATTATTCCGACAAAGATTTGAATAAATTAATTAATGAATCTAATAATTATATTCGTCATCTAAATTATAAAATTAATTGTGTTGCTAGTAAAGAAGGATTAGAAATTACTTTATAACAAACTTCTGATATTATGATTAAAGGCTTATCTGTTTATGCAGAAAAACAATACAAAATTAACAAATCCAACATCCATCTATTGATAGGTCGATTAAAAATCCATCTTAATTTTTTCATTAGTTATTTATCTATAAATTTTGTAAATAACGAACAAATACTTGCTATCAATAAAAAGTTTTTAGGTCATAATTATTTTACTGATGTTATAACCTTTAATTATTCTAAAGAAAGTAATAATTTTGACGGCGAAATTTTAATAAGTATTGATGAAGCTAAAAAAAATGCTAAAAAATATAAAGTTGACTTAAATGAAGAGATTGCAAGATTAATTATTCACGGAGTTTTACATTTGTTAGGTTTTGACGACCAAAATAGTAAAAAGAGAATCATCATGAAGTCTTATGAAGATAAATTAATAAATATCAATAAAAAATATTTACAAAATTTAATTGAAACAGAATGACATCGAAAATTGTTGAAGTGCTAACAAAAATTTTAGAAGGATTAAATAATAATTACTCTTTGGAAGAGGTGAATAAAATTCTTTTAAAAGAAAAGAAATTTGATCAAAAGACTGTGAGTGTTGCTTTTAGCCTGATATTCGATAAAGTGCTAACAAAAAAGACATTTGAAAATAAAGCAAAAAATAAGAGAAGCGAGGACTTGAGGATATTAAGTGAAGAAGAAAGGGAAATTTTAGGACTCGAAAATTATAATTACTTGCTCCATTTAATAAACGTTGGCTTAATTGATTCTAAAAATGTCGAGACAATTTTAGAGCAAGTAATGATGTTCCCAGAAACACAGATTACTAAAAGTGAGATCAATTGGATAATACTTTTGTCTCTTGTTGACTTTAATTCTGAAATACTACCAGGTAGCAGGGTGCTATTGTATTCTTCCGATACTATTAATTAAAAGGATTGTTTATGAACAAAAATTTGATTTTGGTGGAATCTCCATCTAAAGCTAAGACTATCAACAAATATTTAGGTAAAGACTTTATTGTCGAAGCAACAGTCGGCCATTTAAAGAATCTTCCTAAAACAAAATTAGGTGTGGATATTGAGAATGGGTTTCGTCCATCATTATTGAACATACGGGGCAAAGGAGATATTATAAAAAAAATAAAAGAACTCGCATCTAAATCAAATACTGTATTTATAGCAACTGACCCTGATAGGGAAGGGGAGGCAATAGCTCAAGATATTGCCGATTTAATTAATGGCAAGACAAATGCGAAAATTAAGAGGGTATTATTTAACGAAATAACCAAACATTCCGTTAAAGCTGCTATTGAGAATCCGAAAGAAATTAATATTAATCTTGTTAATTCTCAACGCGCACGACGCGTAATGGACCGTATAATTGGCTATAAAATTAGTCCTTTCCTTTGGAAAGCTGTTGTAGATAGTGGTTCACTCTCGGCCGGTAGAGTGCAATCGGTTGCACTTAGGCTTGTTTGTGAACGCGAAGAGGAGATTGAGAAGTTCGTACCTACCGAATATTGGAATCTTATTGCACAGTTCATGACAGAAGACGGCAAGGAATTCTCCGCTAAACTTTACGAAATGGAGGGTAAGCAGCTTAAAGTTCAGCCGAAACCTGAAATGACCGAAGAAGATTGGAAAGAATTTCTTAAAAATAATTTTGCAATTAACACAGAATCATTAGCTAAAGAGATTGCTACTAAAATAGAATCAAAAAATAAATTTGTTATAAGTGATATAACTAAAAAAGAAAACAAAAGAAATCCTTTCCCACCTTTCATTACAAGTACACTGCAAGTAGAAGCTTCAAGAAAATTAGGTTTTAGACCTAAAAAAACAATGATGTTAGCACAAAATTTGTATGAAGGAATTGAACTTGGTAAAGAAGGGCCCACAGGATTAATTACTTACATGAGAACTGACTCTACTCGATTAAGCGAAGAAATAATTTATGAAGCGAGAAGTTTTATCGAACATAATTTTGGCAAAAATCACCTTCCTGCAAGACCAAGAAACTATGAACAGAAAAATAAAAAACATGTTCAAGATGCTCATGAAGCTATTCGTCCCACATCATTAAAATACACACCTGAATATGTAAAGCCTTTTTTGTCAAACGATCAATACAAATTATATGAACTAATATGGAAACGATTTATTGCTTGTCAAATGGAATCGGCTGTTTTAGAAGTTACTACCGTTTTTATCAAAGCTGATGAATTTATTTTTCGTGCATCTGGTACCGCAATTCAATTCCCAGGCTTTCTTGCAATTTATGATGAATCCTCTGAAGACAGTAATGGTAATAACGCTAACGAGAATGGGCAATTACCAATTGGTCTTTATAGAAATCAAGAATTGCAATTAAAGGAATTAAAGAAAATTCAATCTTTTACTAAACCACCTGCAAGGTACACAGAAAGTTCCTTAATTAAGGAACTTGAAAGTAAAGGTATAGGCAGACCAAGTACTTATGCTCTTATAATGAGCACAATCATAGAAAGAAATTATGTTGAACAAATTGATAAAAAATTAATACCCACAAAACTCGGTAAAAAAGTCAACAAAATATTAGTTGAAAACTTTCCAAATATTATAGATGTTGATTTTACAGCTAAGATGGAAGATGAGCTTGATACGATTGCAGATGGGAACATGGAGTATGAAAGAGTTTTGAGAGATTTTTACGAACCTTTTTCAAAAACGTTACAAGAGGTTGAATCAAAAATTGAAAAGCCGAAATGTGAGATATGCGGTGCAGATATGGAAATAAAAATTGGAAGATATGGGAAATTTCTTGCATGCACGAACTATCCAAAGTGTAAAAATATTAAGTCGCTTAAAGAACTTTCAGAAAACAACTCAGAACCGGAATTCACCGGAGAAAAGTGCCCAAAATGTGGTGCTCGTACTGTTTTTAGAGAAGGGAAATACGGTAGATTTATTGGTTGTGAAAGATATCCAGAGTGTGATTTTACGAAGGTAATTACTACTGGTATTCAATGTCCTAAATGTAAAGAAGGTGAACTTACGGTCAAAAAAACAAAACGGGGGAAAATTTTTTACGGGTGCAATCGCTATCCAGAATGTGATTATGCTACTTGGAAATTGCCAAAAGAAGAAGTTGCAGATGAAAATAATGTCTAATTTTTTTAGCTATGTAAATGAGTAAAGCAGATGAAAAGCATAAAGAATTTTGAACAACTGCTCAATATGTTTTTAGTTGACTTATCCGGCATTAGCAGAGTTTCAGAAAATACTATACAGGCATATTCAAACGATATTAAACAACTTCTTGAATTTTGTCAAACTAACAAAATCAATAAATTATCCCAAATAAATCATAAAGTAATTAGAAGATTTTTAGTACAACTAAATTCTTTGAACATATCTAAAAATTCAATTTCTAGAAAGTTATCGAGTATTAGAAAATTCTTTAATTTTTTGGTAAAAAATAGTTTTTTAGAAAGCAATCCAATATCAGATATTTCAAATCCTAAAGTTGTTAGAAAATTACCAAGTCATTTAACTATTGACTCTTTTTTAGAAATTTATAGATTGATAGACAAAGAAATTGAATTTGAGGAAGCAATTAAGCTAAAGGCAATTTTTGAACTACTCTATGGATGTGCTTTACGCGTTTCGGAATTGTGTTCATTAAACATTAATGATATTGACTTTGCTTCTAAATCTATTCGCATTTTAGGTAAAGGTAATAAAGTGAGAATAGTTCCATTAGGTGAAAAATCTATTTCGGTGCTTCAACAATATTTGGAACAAAAGAAATTATTAGTCGAGCCGCATAATCTTTCTGCTTTGCCATTATTTACAGATAAAAAAGGAAAAAGACTAAATCGTTTTGTCGTTTATTACATTGTTAAAAAATATATTTCAAAGGTAAGTGATATAGAAAAGAAAAGTCCACATGTACTAAGACATAGTGCAGCAACGCATATGTTAGACAATGGAGCTGATCTTATTGCAGTCAAAGAAATTTTGGGGCATGAAAATTTGTCTACTACTCAAATATATACCCACGTTAGTATTGAGAGATTAAAAAGCACTTATAAAAAAGCTCATCCAAAATCTTAAAGGAGACAATATGAACATTCAAATAACATCTCGTAAATTTCGTGCAAAAGACTCATTAAAAAGTTACATAACCAAAAGTTTAAAATCGCTGGAAAAATTAAATGATCAAATATTAGATGTAGATGTAATCTTAAGTTTCACTCATATAAAAGACAGCATAAAGACAGTTGAAATTAATGCACAAATTCCTGGCAAACTACTTTCGGTAAGTTCATCAACAGACGATTTTAAAAAGTCTGTAATTGATGCTAGAAATAAATTAGAACGTCAATTAAGAAAAGAGAAAACAAAAAAATTGGCGAAAACCAGATGATAACCGTAGATGAAAAAAATATTATTAAAAAGGATAGTATTAATGTAGAATTTTTTTATAAGCATACTAAAGATAGATTTAATTTAAAGCTGCTTAATCAAAAAGATGGACTTAAAAGGATAATTAATGACCAAAATCTTCATAGACCTGGTCTTGCACTTGCTGGCTTTGTCGATTTATACTCTTACAATCGCGTGCAAGTCTTTGGCAATACAGAGATGAGGTATTTAAATCGATTAACATCTTCTAAAAGAAAAAAAGCGTTAGAGAATATTTTTAAGTTTGATATCCCATGCCTAATCTTAACTGATAACAATAAACCATTAAATGAAATGCTGGAATTAGCATCTAAATACAAGGTCCCTATTTTTGGTACATCTTTTCCTACTACAAAACTTATCTTTTTAGTAAGTGATTTTTTAGATGACCAATTCGCACCTCGATTATCCGTCCATGGTTCTTTCGTAGATGTGTATGGAGTAGGTATGCTCTTTATTGGTAAATCTGGAATTGGCAAAAGCGAAGTGGCACTTGACTTGGTTGAAAGAGGACATAGATTAGTTGCTGATGATGTTGTGATATTAACGAAAAAGGGAGAGGGAATTTTAATGGGTGCGGGTACTGACCTTGTAAAACATTTCATGGAAGTTCGTGGAATAGGAATAATTGATATTAGAAGTATGTTTGGAGTAAGAGCAATTAGATTTCAAAAAAGATTGGAGATTATTGTAGAACTTGAGATTTGGGATGAAAACGGCGATTATACTCGTACTGGTCTTGACGGCACTAAGCAAACACTATTAGATGTAGAAATACCATATATTAAACTTCCAATAGTACCAGGCAAAAATATAACGGTTATCTCAGAAGTTATTGCACTAAATTATTTGTTGAGACATTATGGTTATGATGCTGCACAGGTATTTAAAAGAAGGCTGAATTACAGAATTCGCCAAAAAATGAATAGTGTAGATAGAGTGGTTGACTATTTTGAGCACGATTTTGAATAGTAAATTAGCTTGACTGAATAAAGTGCTTTTATTATCTTCGCAACCGAATTTGATATGAAAAAATTTTACTACTTTTCAAAAGCTAAGCTTAAATTCGTTGAAATTAAGGACTTTTACCGTAAGTTTTTGTTTTTAGTCTTGTTTTTCTCTTTTTTGATTTCATTTTTGGTCTTCGGTACGTTCTTAGTTTACAACGAGTATGTAAATCCCGATTGGGAAGTCAAATCATTACAAAGAAAAAATAATCAATTAAAAGATGATTTCAGATCGCTGTTAGAAAAGTACAAGCAGCTAAGTACTCAAGTAGATAATTTATTTAAGCGTAATAATGAACTTAGGCTTTTAGCCAATTTAGAACCGTTTAACAATGAAGATTCACTTATTGGTATTGGTGGTAATATTTTTTCGGATTTTGATCCTACAACTCCTTCTGACATTAAAGAATTATTAAATAATATTTCTTCTTATGTTGCTCAATTGAACGCTAAAGTAACATTAGAAAAAGAAAGTTTTAATGAAGTTAAAGAAACATTAAAATCAAATGAGAAACTTTATGCGGCAATACCGGCGCTAAAACCTGTAGTTGGCGGTTTTTTTGGAGATTCTTTTGGACTTAGGATGCATCCAATATTAAAAATAAAAAGGATGCACGATGGACAAGATATTGTTGTTGACATTGGCACCAAAGTTTATGCGCCCGGTGCAGGAAAAGTTTCATTTGTTGGTCGTAGAGGTGGGACTGGTCTTACTCTCGAAATTGACCATGGTTTTGGTTACACGACAATTTATGGGCATCTTTCCCAAATTTTAGTTAAACTAAACCAAAACGTGAAAAGAGGTGATGTAATTGCATTGTCTGGTAATTCTGGTAAATTATCAACAGGACCACATCTACATTATGAAGTTAGACATAACGGTATACCATTAGACCCACGTAATTTTATGTATGATGATATTAATATTTTTGATATAGTTAAAAAGAACGATAATTCTAAGGAGATGAAGTAATATGATTTGGACCGTTGAATTAGCGTCTTATCTTGATGACGCTCCTTGGCCAGCTACAAAAGAAGAATTAATAGATTATGCCGAAAGAATAGGCGCTCCTATTGAAGTTATTGAAAACTTGCAAGAGCTCGAAGATTCTGATGAGCCATATGAAACAATAGAGGATATATGGCCAGATTATCCAAGTGACGAAGATTTCTTTTATAGCGACGATGATGAATATAAATCGTAATATCGAGCTCTTAAATGCAAGACTTTTTTAATGAAATTGTAAATCAAAATACAGCAAAGAATATTTTGCAGAGTATCTATAACTCAGGGCGTGTACCACACGCCTTTTTATTTTTTGGACCAGAAGGTGTGGGAAAATTTAACACAGCAATCCAATTTGCAAAAATCCTTAATAGCAACACCAACACTAAAAATGCTGATGCTGTTATTTCAAAAATTAATTCCTTCTTTGAACCTTATGTAAAACTTGTAATGCCGTTGCCCAGAGGCAAAAATGAAACTGGTGATGACTCACCAACTGAAAAATTAAGTGATGACGTGTTAGAAACAATAAATTTAGAACTGCAAAAAAAAAGAGATAATCTTTATCACAAAATAACTATTGAAAACGCTAACTCTATTAAAATAAACAGCATTAGAGATATTAAAAGGTTTATCGCTTTTAATTATGCAGATGTTAATAAAAGAATAATTATTATTTTAGAAGCTCATTTGATGAACGAGGAAGCACAAAATGCTCTCTTGAAAAGTTTGGAAGAACCCCCAGAAGGCATAGTTTTTATTTTATTGACTTCAGATAAAAATAAATTGCTGCCAACTATCTTATCTCGGTGCTGGCAGGTTGATTTTGAGCCTCTTCAGCCTAATGACATTGAAATTATACTGCAGAAATTCTTCAAAATTGATAGGCAAATTTCGACCCACGTTTCTAAATTTGCAGACGGCTCCGTCTATAAAGCACTTCAACTTATTGAAAATGATTTTGAGAAACTATTGGAAACCACTATACAAATTCTTAGATATTCACTCGGGAAAAGATATTTTACAGCTTATAATGCTCTTAAAGAAATCACAAACGACTTCTCTAATGCTTTATTGAAAATGATAATTGATTTAATTATAAAATGGTTCGACGATACATATAAAAATAAATCATCTTACGATAATTATTATTTCAAAGACTTTTTAGATACTATTGAAAAGTTCAATAACAAGTTTAATTCTGTTGATATACCAAACGTTATAACCAATCTCGAAAGACTTAAAGAATTAATAGATAAAAATGTTAGCTTGAATATCATATCTTTATGTCTTATATTTGAAATAGCAGCAATTACAATAGGGAAATAAAGTGTATTACATAGATTTATCTTTCCTTAAAGCAGAAGAATCCGATTATACCCCTCCTCAACTTGATATTATTCAAACGGAATGTAACAATTGTTTTAAGGATATTATTACGAACAAACTTCACTCAAATTATCATAATGTTAGTGCTTGTCTCTCATCAGAAGTTGAAAAGCAGATGAGAGTGCCTATAGACACAAGAAACATTATTGAAGTTAGTTCTGAAGGACTGTTGAGTACAAACTATTGTGAAGTCCCACCTGAACTAATTAACAAGGTTTCTTCCGGTGATTTTATAATTGTAAGCTTCGATGATTTTTTAGAGATTGCTCAAGTAAAATTGATTGGCGAATTAGTTAAAATTAAACGACAACATTATGAACTTTTTGGCGAACCTCTTCCAACTGTGATTCGTAAAATTAACAAAGATGATTTGGAAAGGATTAACAAAAATCGCATTGATGAACAAAAAGCCATAAAAGTTTTCAAGGAAAGTACAGCCAAGTTTGGTCTAGAGATGAAATTGGTAAGTATTCATTTCCAATTTGATAGGAAAAGATTATTCTTTTTTTATACAGCAGATGGACGCGTAGACTTTAGAGAATTAGCTAAAGACTTAGCTTCAATTTTTAAGACAAGAATTGAATTAAGACAGGTAGGAGTACGAGATGAAGCGAAAAGGATTGGTGGGATTGGCACATGCGGGAGAGAATACTGCTGTACATCTTTTTTATGCAACTTCAAAAAAATCACTACACAATTAGCTAATGAACAAAATCTTTTGTCATCTATGGGTAAGCTCAGCGGTCCATGTGGAAAATTAAAATGTTGCTTATCGTTCGAGATTGAATAGATAATTTTGTCCTTTAATTTTTATATGGAGATATGAAATGCAAAAAGTAGTAATTGTTGCTGCTAAACGTACTCCTGTTGGGTCTTTCTTAGGAGAACTTTCCTCATTATCTGTAACACAACTAGGTAGTATTGTAATAAAGGATATTTTAAAAACAACTAAAATCAACCCTGAAATAGTTGATGAAGTAATAATGGGTAATGTTTTATCTGCTGGTGTAGGACAAGCACCAGCAAGGCAGGCAGCATTATTTGCTGGTTTGCCTAATAAGACCGAATGCCTGACAATAAACAAAATGTGCGGAAGTGGATTGAAAGCTGTTATGTTAGCTCATCAGGCAATTAAATGTGGTGACGCTGAAGTAGTAATTGCAGGCGGTATGGAAAGCATGTCTAATGCACCATATTTATTAACCGAAGCAAGAAAGGGATATCGACTTGGTAATTCTAAGTTAATTGACCACATGATTGTTGATGGCTTATGGGATGTTTATAATAATATTCACATGGGTAGCTGTGCTGAGGCATGTGCAAAAGATTTTAATTTTACTCGACAAATGGTTGATGAATTTGCGATAGAATCTTATAGAAGGGCATTAGAAGCTCAAAAGAATCATAAATTCGATGAAGAAATTACCGAAGTTGAAATTCTAACTAAAAAAGAAAAAGTTATTGTTAAAGAAGACGAAGAGCCTAAGAAAGTAAAGTTTGATAAAATCTCTTTATTAGCACCTGCATTTGAAAAGGATGGTATTGTAACTGCTGCAAATTCATCGAAGATTAATGACGGAGCAGCTGCTCTGTTAGTAATGACTGAAAAAAAAGCTAAAGAACTTGGTTTAACGCCCTTGGTTGAAATTGTAGAGCAAGCCTCTGCTGCTAAAGCACCTATTGAATTCCCAACTGCGCCAGCCGATGCAATAAGTAAAGTAATAAAAAAGGCAAATTTGAAAATTGACCAAATAGATTTATTTGAAATAAATGAAGCGTTTGCTGTAGTGTCCTTAGCTGTTAATAAATTGTTGGGTTTGGATGCAAGTAAGGTTAATGTCAATGGTGGTGCAGTTGCTCTTGGGCATCCAATTGGAGCAAGCGGAGCAAGAATTCTTACAACATTAATTTATGAGTTAAGAAGAAGGCAATTAAATTTAGGGATAGCTTCATTATGTATTGGTGGTGGTGAAGCTTCAGCGTTAATTGTCAAAAATTACAAAGGATGAGGTTTATTCCATGAATATCAAAAAAGTTGCTGTAATTGGTGCTGGTACAATGGGTAATGGTATTGCCCATGTTTTTGCACTTAATGGATATAGTGTTCAATTAATTGATATGAGTAATTCATTATTACAAAATGCGTTAAATATTATTCAAAATAATTTAGATAGGCAGTTAAATAAAAATATTATTACCGAATCACAAAAAAAAGCTACATTAAATAACATTACACCAGTTATAGGATTAGAAAATATATTAAATGATACTGAATTAATTATAGAAGCTATTTATGAAAACAAAGAAGCTAAGTTACAAGTTTTCAAAAAATTAGAAGAAATAGTTGATAAAAATTCTATATTTGCTTCAAATACATCGTCTATTTCAATTACTGAATTGTCTTCTGTCTGCCGTGCAGAAAAATTTATAGGCATGCACTTTATGAATCCAGTGCCAGTTATGAAACTTGTTGAAATAATTCGTGGTTACAGTACATCTGAAGAGACATTCCAAACTATTAAAGAAATCGTAATTAAGATAAACAAACAACCTGTTGAGGTTAAAGATTATCCAGGATTCATATCGAATAGAGTTCTTATGCCCATGATAAATGAAGCAATTTTTGCTTTATATGAAGGTGTAGCAAGCATTGAAGATATTGACACAGTCATGAAGTTAGGAATGAACCATCCTATGGGACCACTAACATTAGCTGATTTTATTGGTTTAGACGTTTGCCTTAACATTATGGAAGTTCTTTACAACGGTTTTAATGATTCGAAATATCGACCTTGTCCATTGCTTAAGAAAATGGTAGCTGCTGGCAAATTAGGCAGAAAAAGTGGCGAAGGATTTTATAAGTACAAATAAATCCCATGTTTTTTATACAATACTTTTGTTTTTTTTATAATATTCAAGGTTACACAAACTTTACACATAATGTATATTATGTAAACTAAAGTAAATTCTTCTATAAAATATGTGACAGCTTAAGATATATGTAGAAAATAAGAATTAACATGACTAACCAATACAACGCTGTCCTTCTCTTTTGATGAACTTTTCTAACATACCTAAATTTTAATCTCTTCTTTCTTAATTCAGTTTTATCTTCTTCTGGCTTATAAAAACGTGGCTGATAGTCAAAAACTTTATGCTTAGGTCTTTTCATAAACATGTTAATACTCAAATTTGTTTCTCTTTAAGTCATTCAAATAATGCTGTAACAAACTCCTCAGAATTAAATTCTTGTAAATCATCAATTTTCTCACCTGTACCAAGGTATTTAACAGGTATTTTGTTTTCATGACATATTCTAAAAATGACACCGCCTTTAGCAGTTCCATCTAACTTATTAATTATTAACCCGCTTATTGAAATATACTTACTAAATTCGGAAACTTGAGCTAATGCATTTTGACCTGTAGTTGCATCAATAACTAAAAAGGTTTCATTGGGAGCATATGGTAAAATTTTATTTATAGTTTTATTCATTTTCTGAAGTTCTTGCATTAAATTTACCTTAGTATGCAACCTTCCAGCTGTATCTAAGAGCACAATATCATAATTATTTTTTATTGCTTCTTGTATAGTTGTAAAAGCGATAGAAGAAGGATCCGCACCAGCTTTACCTTGTATGATTTCTACGTTCGCCCGTTTTGCCCATATTTCTAATTGCTCGTTTGCAGCTGCTCTAAAGGTATCCGCTGCACCTATTATTACATTATAACCTTTTATTTTGAAATTGTAAGCTAATTTACCAATAGTAGTTGTCTTACCAACGCCATTAACTCCGCTAATCAAAATAACATAAGGCTTTTGGCTTAAATCGAACTCTTTTTCATTTTTATTGCCCGATAAAGTTAGAATCTCTGTTAATTTTGATTTGAGTAACTCTTTTATATCTTCAAAAGAAATATTTTTATTATTCTTTAAAGATGAACGCATTTTATCAATAATTGCTTCGGTTAATTCAACACCAACATCACTGCTTATTAAAATCTCTTCGATATTTTCTAGTGCTTCTTCGGTAGTAATATCTTTTCTGTTAAATATTTCATTTATTCTGCCAATTAATTTTTCTTTAGTTCTTGCTAGTCCATTTTTAATTTTTATAAAACTCAGTGATTTTGTCAGATTCATTTTTGCTCCACTTAATTGCCTCAATAGCACGGATTAAATATGCTAATACTGATATAATTGAAAACAATATGCTTAGATAAATCAAATACTTGTAAACCCATAGTTCTTTATCAATACCTAATATAATTGTCATTAACAGAAAACCAATAATGAAAACGGTTATTTTACCAATTAAATTTGATGGCAAAACTTTCTTTAGCTTTAAGCTAAAAATAATACCACCAATCAAAATAAGTAAATCTCTTAAGAGTATTACCCAAAACAGGTAATTTGGAAGTTCATGTAATAGAAAAAGACTGAACACAATTACAAAAACTAAGACTTTATCTGCTACAGGGTCAATAATTTTGCCAAACTCTGTTACCTCCCCTCTCTTTCTGGCTAAATAACCATCCATTACGTCAGTTATAAAAGCTATAATTAGCAAGAATACAATTAATATTCTGTAAGAATTAAATGTATTATTGTCTTTAAATAGGAATAATAATGGGAAAGCAATTAAAAGTCTTATAAAGCTTATTATATTCGAAACAGTGATTATCTTTAACTGAGGTCTCATACTTTTATACTTGACTTCATTAATCTTCGTAGACTTCTTTTGATATTCCTAAATTTACTGGAACAGGATAATTCCCAGTAAAACAAGCGGTACAGAAATTCTTAGGTTGATGATCAATCATTGCTTCTAACATTTCTTCGATGCTTAAATAATGTAAGCTATCGACTTCTAAATACTTCCGAATTTCTTCGATATTACTTTTATATTTATAAGCAATTAGTTCTTCTTTAGAAGGGAAATCCATTCCGTAATAGCATGGACTAATAATAGGTGGTGATGAAATTCTAATATGAATCGATTTAGGTTTTGCTTCTTTAAGAAGTTTTACCAACTGTTTAGAAGTTGTTCCGCGCACTATTGAATCATCGACGAGAACTACCGTATTGTTTTCAAGTACGCCTTTTACAGTATTAAACTTAATACGAACACCAATTTCTCTTTTTTTCTGTCCTGGTAAAATAAAAGTTCGGCCAATATAGTGACTTCTTATTAAACCGATTTCAAGTCTTGATGGAATTCCCATTTTTAACAGCTGAGTTTGATAACCTAAAGCTGCAGTATTAGAACTGTCAGGTACACTTATCACAATTACCTTTTCACCATCTGGGTCATAAACTGGATGTTTTTCGGCTAAAATCTTGCCTAATTTTCTTCTAAGTTTATCAACATTCGAACCAAATATTTTACTATCAGGTCTAGAGAAATATATGTATTCAAAGATACAGTGCTTAATCTGTGTTGTGTTGTCAGAAATTCTATAGGAATTTAGGCTTAAGTTATTATCATTCCCATGTTCAATAACGACCATTTCACCCGGTTCAACATCACGAATGTATTCAGCTGCATTGATATCAAGTGCGCAAGTTTCAGAAGTGATAATGTAGGAGCCATTTAACTTGCCAATGCATAAGGGTCGAAAACCATTTGGATCTCGTATACCAATTAATTTATCGTCAGTCAAAAGAACAATACTGTAAGCGCCTTTTACTTGACTAAATGCTTCTTTAATTTGCTCAACTTGGTTTTCTAATTTACTCCTGGCAATTAAATGCAAAATGACTTCTGTATCACTAGTAGTCTGAAAAATAGCCCCTTCTTTTATGAGTTGTTCCCTCAATTCTTTTGCATTTGTTAAATTACCATTATGTGCTATTGCTATATTTCCTAGCCGATAATTAACAACGAAAGGCTGTATATTTTTAATTGAGTCAGATGCTCCTGTAGTAGAATACCTATTATGACCTATAGCAGAACTACCAATTAGTTTAGTCTCGAAAACTGATGAGTCAGAAAAAACTTCAGATACCAATCCTAAATTTTTGTGTACAGCAAATGTATTTTTACCATTTTTGCTTTTATAAGAACTAACGATACCAGCAGCTTCTTGTCCACGGTGTTGCAATGCATGCAATCCATAATAAGTATTAATTGCAGCAGTATTTGAACCACTGATGCCAAATATCCCGCAGTTACATTTTGGTTTATCGGTCATTTTTTAAAAAATTTTTTGTAAACGAAAATAAAACAAAAAAGGCACATATCCCAATGTGCCTTTTTTAGTCTTATCTACCAAAAGGTAGACATATGTCGGAACGGCGGGATTTGAACCCGCGACCCCTACCACCCCAAGGTAGTGCGCTACCCGGGCTGCGCTACGTTCCGTCTACAGCAATGATTTTAATTCAATTAAAAAACTTCTTATTTCTTCTAAGTCTGTTTTAAGAGAACGTGGTTCTTTATTTTGCTCTGCTTCTTCTTGCTCCTTTTTGTCTGTTGAAAATACCTCACCAGTTGAGTTCAGTATTTTTTTAGCACCTTCAATAGTATATTTTTCTTCCCTCAGGAGTTTTTTAATCTGTAAAATTAATTTAATATCCTTATTAGTGTATATTCTATTACCTGCTCTGTTTTTGCCTGGCTTTAACTGGTCAAATTCTGTTTCCCAATACCTTAGAATATATTGTTCAAGACCAGTAAGTTTGCTTACTTCACTAATTGAGTAATACAGTTTTTTTAATCCAAAATCTTTCATAATATTAGCTCAAATGTTACTTAATAAAAGTTAAGTAATGTTAGTAAAATAAGCAAGATTATCGATGTACTTAAATTGCTAATTGAGACTTATTAACAACTTATTTTTTTAGCTATTATTCAAAAATCTAAATTCAACAAATAACTGCAAATATAGTATTCAATAGATATTTTTCTTATGCATTAATTATTTTCTTAAGTAAAAACACTGCAGCCAAGTAACTGTTAGCTTGAAACCCTGAAATATAGCCATTGCATTTAGAAGCGGTTAACAACTTTTGCCTAAAGTCTTCACGCGATGATAAATTTGATAAATGAACTTCAATTTTAGGTAGGTTACAAATTTCTAAAGCATCTCTAATTGCAACTGAAGTATGAGCATAACCGCCGGGGTTAATTATTAAGCCATCAAATTTTTTTTCAGATTGTTGTATTGAGTTAATGATATCACCTTCAGAATTACTTTGAATAAATTCAAATTCAATATCAGGAAATTCTTTGCGGACCTCAGTTTCTATTTTTTCTAAGTTTATTTTACCATATATGTCAGGATTTCGTTTATCTAATAAATTTAAATTAGGTCCATTAATTACTAATATTTTCACGTATTATCTCCCATTTCTTCTATTATTTCTCGAAGTTTTGGAGGCAAATAAATTTTGTCAACCCCAAGTTCGTTCAATGCAGCAGCTAATGTCATAACTTTCCTTTGTGTATTACTCAATTTATTGATTACAATCATTTTGTTTTCTTTGATAATGCAGTATCCGCCTTTAAAATCTCCCCTTTCGAACCTAACTATTGCTCCCATTTCTTTGGCTAATGATTTTAAATCTTGCAATATGTTTTCAAACTCTTTTTCTTTAATCTTCATAGCGTTTTACGAAATGGTTTAAAGAGAAACAAACTTAATGCAGCAAAATAAGCGAATACTTCAATTAAAGGAAAGCTTCCTAATTTTATTATTCTTTGTCGTAAAATTTCTATTATTTCATTGACATTATAATTATTAGATAGCACTTTAATGACAAAATTATAATCCAATTTGGAAAGATAAACTTCAAAAGGTAAGGTAATAAGAATGATGACTGTTATAATAAAAAGCCATCCTTCGTTTTTGAGATTAAATTTAGAAGTAACAAGAAATACTAAAAAACATATAAGAGATGCAGCGTATGTTATTAAATTATAAATAATTAGTGGTAATAGTAAACTCATAGCTTGAGATAATTCTGATACTTGAAAATAACTTTTTAATGCCATTGTTTCTGGTTCAAACAGGCGAAATATTGTTAATAGTTTTCCTACGTAACCGCCAATCCAAAGACAAAAAGATAAAGCAGTTAAGTAATAGAAAATTTTTGCGGTTATTTTAAGGTCATTCATATTAAATTTGTTTTTGAAAAAATAGGAAAAAAAAATGATTGTTGCTTCAATTGATATAGGTTCGAATACCGTCTTGCTTTTAATTGCTAAATTAGAACTTGATAGTCAACCTTTTCTTATTCCTATTGCTAATTATTATAGAATACCTCGAATTAGTAAAGAAATTGATGCAAATGGAATAATTCAAGATGCTGCCGTTAACAGACTTATTGATGTCTTAAGAGAATATGCTATTATTATTAAAAATCATAAATGTGAAAAGGTAGTTGTTACTGGAACTTTTGCATTAAGAATTGCTGCCAATTCTTCTGCAATATTACAGAAAGTAAAAGAGTTATTCGGGTGGGATGTAATAATTATTTCAGGAGATGAAGAAGCAAAGCTTTCTTTTTTAGGTGCAGCCTTCCCTTTTCAGAATGATAAATTTATAAATGTTATCGATATTGGTGGAGGAAGCACAGAGATAATTTGTGGAAATAGAGAAAAAATTCTATACAAGAAAAGTTTTAATATTGGGGTTGTGACTCTAACTGAAAAGTTCATAGATAAGTATACATTAAAATTAGATTATTATTTAATGGAAGAATACGTTAAAAATTTCTTGAAATTAGATTCCCTAAAAGTTTTTAAAAGCAGTGCTAAAACATTAGCTGTAGCCGGCACACCGACAACTTTGTCTGCCATTAAACAGAATTTAAGAGTACACATAGAGAGCAAAATTGAAGGATCAACGTTAACCATTAATGATATAATTAGTATAGTAGAAACATTAAAAGATCTGACACCAAAAGAAATAAAAAATAAATTTGGGGAAGTTGTCAATGGCAGAGAGGATGTTTTATTAACTGGTGCAATTATTTTAAAATCTTCTATGAACTTACTGAGAATCCAAAAAATTTATGTGAGTACGAGAGGATTAAGATACGGTACAATTATAAAATATTTTTTGGGGATTGATGTAACTAAAGTGGGTTAAATAAGTTAGATGAGTAGTAATAATAACTATTATGCCATACCACAACATAGTGAATTCTCAGCACGAAGTGCTGGATTCGCATAAAACATCCACAGCTTGTCGGAGCTAACCCTTACATGTAAGCCAATGACAAGCAGTGGCTTAGTTATCGAAATCCATTTCAATGAATTTTTTGGGTTTAAGCTTACAACGTAAGTATGATGGTTAAAAAATAAGCAAGTCCTATTATTAAGCCGACTAATGTTGAATACAATTTATTTCGGCTTTGTGCATAAGTGGCAAATATCAAAAGCAACAGACTCCAAGCAATCATTATTCCTTCAATAGCAAATAGAAAGTAAGTTACAGTTGGTTTTATAACAAATGGTGACGGGTTAAAAGTAAACCAATATTCTCTATATAAAGCTATTTCAACAGGGAATAAAATTATTAAACTTATTATTTGAGGAACAAAAGAGTAAATGTAGATAGAATAATTATCCTTAAACCTTGTTTTTAAACCAAGTACGTAGTTCAATATTGTAATAAGCAAAGCAATCAATATTAAAAAAGCTGCGAATATTAACAAAGAAGAGAAAGAACTTGTAAAGAGTACTGTTATAGAATATTTTCCCTCTGTAAAAATGTTCTTCACTTGAAATGAGATAAGGGCAAATTTTATACTCATCAGTATTGTTAGCCAAATAATAAAATTTTTATGGTCCGAATAAATAATATTTTTAAAAGTACTTACTGGAGATTCAAATAACTCTGCTATTGTTTGAAAGAGATTGATGTTATAAATGCGTGACCTTAAAAATGAATTGCACTTTAGACATGTTAATCTGTATAATGGATTCTCTTCTTTGCAATTGATGCATTCAATAGTGTTTTTCATTTATCTCACAATGCTGTTAAAATTGATTTTAACTCGGAACACAAGATTATTTAAGGCGACATTTTTCGAAACATCAAAATCAAATAGATGCGCATCTACATAGGCATCTACTAAATTCAAAAAGTAAGTGAGACCAATATAGACCGCAAATAAATCCCTTTGGTCTTTGTAAAATTCTCTCAGATTTTTATACCCAGTATTTCCATTCGGATCACTTGTTAAGCTTTGTAAGTATAAGTCCCTATAATATTTGTAAGAGTTGTTTGTATTAAACCATTGATATGTAAAATACCCTAAAAATCCCCAAATAACTGGTATTTTCCAATATTTTTCAGTGTAAAATTGTCCTAAGCCAGGCACTAAAGCACTACGTAAAACAGCACCCCATGCTGATTTTTGCATTACAAACATTACGGTATCACTCTTGGTAAGTAATGTATCTGATTTTGCGGTCTGGGAATAGCAAATTGATATAAATATTAATTGAAAGACCAATATTCTAATTATATGTTTTATCGATAAGTTCAAATAGTTCTAACAATCGTTCTAATTCTTCATTTGAATAAAATTCAACAATTATTTTACCAGAACCTTTTTTGTTCTGGCTACATTTGACTTTTGTGCCTAATATTTTTTGCAGTTTTTCTTCTAAGTATTGCTGTGAAACATTAGCATTAGTATGCTGTATATTTTTGTTCTTATTTACCTCGTTTATTTTTTCTGTGAATGTTCTTACAAACTCTTCAACTTTTCTAACTGAAAGGTTTTTTTTAATTATTTTATTCATTAATTCAATTTGCAGGGTCTCGTTAGGTAAATTTATCAAAGCACGAGCATGTCCCATAGATATAGAGTTTGAAATAATCGCTTGCTGAATTTCTTTAGGGAGTTTAAGTAAACGAATTGTATTAGTTATAGTTGTTCTATCTTTTCCAACTTTTGCTGCAATTTCTTCTTGAGTTAAATTACATTCATCCATTAATCTTTTATATGCGTTGGCAATTTCAATTGGATTAAGCTTCTCTCTCTGAATGTTTTCGATAAGAGAAAGGGCAAGCATTGCTTCTTTGCTATCAACTTTTATAATGTAGGCTGGAATTTCTTTGTAACCAATTTCCTTGCATGCCCTTAATCTTCTTTCACCAGAAATAAGTTCATAACCGTTCTGTTCGTTTCTTCTAACGGTTATTGGTTGTATTAATCCATTTTGTAGAATAGATTTTTTTAGTTCATCAAGTGCATCTTGGTCAAATTCAGTTCTTGGTTGAAACGGGTTAGGCAATATTTTATCAATTGGTATCTTAGCTAAGTAGTCAATTGATTTCCCATCATCTGCTTGGATTTCTTTGATTGAAATTGCTATAGGTGAATCAGTTTTATTTGCAGTTGGATTAATCAATGCGTCCAGACCTCTACCCAATCCAGGTTTCATTTTACTCAATTTTTAACCCCTCTTGGTTCTAAATTATTTTTTTTAATTAGTTCAGAGGCAAGTGAGATATAATTTTGAGCGCCAGTGGAACTCGCATCGTACAAAATTACCGGTTTTCCGTAGCTTGGCGCTTCGGATATTCTTATGTTTCGATGAATTACAGTCTCAAATACTTTATCTCCAAAATACTTCTTTACCTCACTAACTACTTGGTGAGATAATCTAAGTCTTACATCAAACATGGTTAAAAGCACACCTTCAATCGATAGAGTAGGATTAGAGTTTCTTTTTACAATATTGATAGTGTTGAGCAATTGTCCCAATCCTTCCAAAGCAAAATACTCACATTGAACAGGGATTAAAACTGAATCAGCATAAGTCAATGCATTAAGAGTTAAAAGTCCAAGTGACGGCGGACAATCAATAAAAATAAAATCATATTTATTATCTATTGACTCCAGAGCATTCTTAAGTAAATATTCTCTTCCTTCAAGGTTTACTATTTCGACTTCTGCACCTACTAAGTTTATTGTTGAAGGTAAAATATCTAAAAAAGGCATATATGAACTTAAGATGCAGCTCTCAGCTTTTTCAAGACCAATTAAAACTTCATAAACAGATTTTTCTGGTTTATCAATTCCGATACCACTTGTAGAATTAGCTTGAGGGTCAATGTCAATTAAAAGGGTTTTAAATTCTGCTGCTGCTACCGAAGCAGAAAGATTAATAGCGGTAGTAGTTTTACCTACTCCGCCTTTTTGATTGGCTATAACAATTTTTTTTGTCATTCAGTTATAATTGTTTAAGTAAAATTAAAGTTCTATCTCTTGATTATAATTAAGAATAATACATTTTTTCCCGGTCGCCTCAATCTTCTTTTTAAATTCATATGGATCTGCACTTATAACAGGGAATGTGTTGTAATGCATTGGAATTACAGTAGCAGGATTTACAAGCTGGACTGCTTTAACCGCGTCGTCTATTCCCATAGTAAAATTATCACCTATTGGTACAAGCATATAATCAACTGGGTTCATTTCACCTATTAATTTCATGTCATAAAATAGACCTGTATCGCCGCAATGATACAAAATTTTATTTTCAATAAAGAGTAGAACGCCGGCTGCTTCACCACCATAAACGCCATCAGGTGTTACTGAGCCATGATGAGCAATTGTAAATTTAACTTTTCCAAAGTCAAAATTATGACTACCGCCAATATGCATATTATGAGCCTTAAAACCTTTGCTTGCACAATAGTTTGCTAATTCGTTCACACAAATAAAAGTAGAATTACAGCGCTTAGCAATTTTAAATGAATCACCAATGTGATCGCCGTGTGCATGTGTTAAGATAATATAGTCAGCCGAAACTTCTGATTCTTTTACTGGGGAATTAGGGTTTCCCTCAAAAAATGGGTCAATCAAAATAGAAATGTTTTTTTCGGTTGATATCTGAAAAGCAGAGTGTGAAAAATATTTTAGCTTCATCTTATCACCTCTTTCTTTTTCAAAAAAATTTTGAGTTAAATGTCAAAATAATCAATTAACCATGTAAATTTATCTATTCTTTTTTAGTTGCTCAAATATACCTTTAATTCCTTTGAGTTCTGAAGAAAAACTGCTTGACAAATAATTTCTAAGTGTTTCTTTTGATAGCCCTCTTTTTAATTTGCCTGCTTCAGCAATAGATATGCTGCCAGTCTCCTCCGAAACAATAATACTAATCACATCCGCTTGCTCACTTATACCTAACCCGGCGCGATGTCTCATTCCCAATGAAATACCATCTATACTCATTACAGACGAAAGTGGCAGTGTGCATCTTGCAGCTTCAATAAGATTGTTATGGATTATAACAGCACCATCGTGTAAAGGTGAACGCGGAAAAAAAATAGTGCGCAACAAGCTTTTACTTATTCTTGCATTTAATATTTCTCCAGTTTCAGCTATTCCTCTAATTCCAACAGACCTTACAATAACCATTAATGCACCATGCTGATGCTGTGCAAGTTCAAAAGCTGTTTCTGTGATAATATCAGTTAATCCCGTTTCATCGTTTTTTATAAATATTCTAAGAAGCGGACTTCTGCCTACTAATACAAGTAATCTGCGTATCTCAGGTTGAAAAAGAATAATAAATGCAATTACCCAGATATCGGAGATTAATTTTAATAACCAGCCAACTGCTTTAAGATTAGCCGCTTGTGCGATGAAAGAAAGTATTAGTACTATCACTAATCCATAAAAAATTTGAGCTGCTATTGTTCCGCGAATTACAGAGTAGAGTTTATAAAATATAAAAGTAACTAGTGCGATATCAATAACATCTAGTAAAGAGACTGTAATAAAGCCGATTTTAAAAAGTTCAAACATTCTGTAATTGTTCTGGATTTTCTATGAAATAATTCATTTTACTTGCAACTTTAGCATTTTTTACGTTGTGAGTCCTAATTATTTTAGCCCCATTTTTAATTGCAATAGTTTCAGCAGCAAAGGTTGGTTCTTCCCTTTTATCTACTTCTAAGTTGAACGCTTTTCCAATGAAAGATTTTCTAGAAAGTCCAATTACAATAGGAAAACCAATGCCCTTAAATTCATTTAACCGTTTTATGATTTCATAATTATCAAATATTCTTTTGCCGAATCCTATGCCAGGATCAATAAATATATTTTTTATTCCTTCTTTAACAGCAATATTAACTTTATCAACTAAATAGTCGTAAATCTCTGAAACTACCTCGTCGTAATAAGGATTTTCTTGCATATTTTTAGGGGTTCCTTTCATATGCATTAAAATTAGAGCTGCTTTATACTTTTGAACTACAGATAAAATTTTTTCATCAAAACTAAAAGAACTTGTGTCGTTAATAATTTTAGCACCACATTTACATGCCTCTTCAGCGACAATCGATTTATTAGTATCTATTGAAATAATTGCGTCTGGTTTTTTAGAAATCACAGATTCAATTACTGGAATTACTCTTTTCAGTTCTTCTTCAGCAGAGATTGGTTCAGAACCCGGTCGGGTTGATTCACCTCCAATATCTATAATATCAGCACCATCCTCTAATAATTGTAAAGAGTAGGCAAGAGCTTTATTTTTATCAAAATACTTACCACCATCTGAAAATGAATCCGGTGTAACATTAACTATACCCATAACTAAAGAACATTTAGCAGGGAAAGTTTTTCCTCCAACTTCTATAATTTGATTTTCATATTCAGTAAAATTTTTTATCGTTCTTGTAATCTTGAATCCTAAATCTTCATTACCAATAGCTAATATTTCTTTAGCTAATTCTTTAAATATGCTTATTGAACCAATTGCCAATAAGTCTACATAATCGTTATTAAAAGTATCTGCAGTATAACAGATTTCTTTGTTGGAAAGAATTATTTTTTTTACTTTTTGAGCAAGTGATAATTTAACGTTTCTAATTTCTAAAGCAAGCAAATCCTTCTCATAAAGTTCTCTGAAAATATTGTACTTAACGCTATATCTTTTGAAGACGTTTGTGTAAAAAATGTCTATTAGCTGAACTGTCAAAATTATGCCCCAAATTATTTTTTAACTTGACTCTAAAATTATACTTAAAATTTTACAAAAAATTAATGAAAATTTAGCAAAGAAATGATTAGTCTTGGGCAACTATAATATTTTTTAACTCAATAGTTGCAGCAGAAATATTATCTGAATTAAAGATTGATGAACCTGCAACGAACACATCACATCCAGAATTTGAAATTGATTTTATATTTTTTTTGTCTATGCCTCCATCTACTTCTATTAAGAAATCAAGTTTATTTTCTGAACGAATCTTTTTTAACTGTTTTATTTTTTTAAGAGTTGATTCAATAAATGTCTGCCCACCAAAACCAGGATTTACTGACATAATTAATACCAAATCAACATATTCCAAGATATTTTCTAATGTATTTAGAGGCGTAGCCGGGTTAACCACAACTCCCGCTTTACAATTTAATTCATGTATTTTTGTTATTGTTCTGTGCAGATGAACTACTTCTTCTTGATGAACAGAAATACAATTTGCGCCAGCCTTAGCAAAATCCTCTAAAAAATTATCAGGCTCTTTAATCATTAAATGTACATCGATAAACAAATTTGTAATTCTTCTTACAGCTGAAACTATCATTGGACCAAATGAAATATTGGGCACAAATTTCCCATCCATAATATCGCAATGAATCCAATCAGCCCCTCCTAATTCAACATATCTTATTTGCTGTGATAAATTTCTAAAATCTGCAGATAAAATTGATGGAGCTAAAATTTTTTTTGCTTTCATTTTTAATTCGGGTCATTTACTTTTGATTGAGTTAAAACAACATTCACACTATCGCCTACCGAAACTAAGGTGCTTTCTGATGGCTGCTGATCTACGACAGTGTTAGGTAATAATGTAGAAGAATAAATGTAAGTGGTTTTGCCAACTTTTAACGAGTTTTGTTTCAAAATTCTCGCTGCTTCTTCTAACGATTTGCCTAAAATGTTTGGTACTCTAATCATTCCTAAGTTAGGACCAATACTAATTTTAACATTAACACTATCGCCTTTAGATAAGCTTTTTCCTTCAGGGTATTGTTGTTCAACAATTGTGTTAACTGGGAGTTCTGAGGTTACACTGTCAACTTTTCCCAACTTCAATCCAATTCTTTCGAGAGTAATTTTTGCATCTCTTAAGGATTTATTTACCAATAGCGGCATTTGGATTTGAGGCTCTCCCCCGCTTATTGTTAGGTATATCCTCCTATTTGCCTTAACTAATGTGCCCGCAAATGGTTTTTGAAAAATAACCTCATCTTTTGAATATTTTTCATCATAGCGGGCTGATTGAATAATGGGATTTAAATTCAATTCTTTAAGTTTAGTAATAGCAACATTCTTATTTAATCCTACTACATTTGGTACAGTGTATATTTTGCCGCTAACATAATAAGGCATGACAATATCATCTAAAATAACTAAAATTACCGTTATGGTAATTAAAGCACCTAATGCATAGAAAAAAAGTTTTTTTAGCGGTCTTTTCATAAATCAAATATATTAAATAGAAGATTTATTCACAAAAATTGTCGATTTAATCAAATTTTATTACGAATTTACTTATATGTAAAAAGCTAAAATTAATTGGAGGGCTAAAAATGAATAATAGTGTATGTGTTTTTGAAGACGACAAATTTTTTAACTTTTTACCCCTGGTTTACAATAGACCTGTTTACAACCTAAGATGTGGGATATCTCAACTTAAAGAAAAAATTTTTCGCCATTTTAACACTCAAGACAAAATACTTTTTTGCCGCGAATATTTATCTGAAAAAGTGAAGTACGAAAATCCCAAATTCCATGTTAATGAACTTAAAGGTGACCAAATAATTTTTATTAATGGTCGACTTCTTATTACTAACGATATAGTTCAGGAATTAAAGAAACAAAAGGAAGATATAATTTATTACTGTGAAGATTCGGTAGCAGCTGCTAAAATCAGTAAAAAAAATTTTAATCTTATATTCGAAAAAATGCCAGGTGTTCTCAGTTTTCAAGAATTATCACTGAAATCAATGAGAATTAAAGCAAAGCTATTAAATTATATTTGGGATATAATCAAAGTAAACGGTGAACAAATAACCGCAGATTATAAAGTACTTACTAAAAAAAATAAGAATTATATTAATAAAAAATACAACGGCGTTTATTTCATAAACAAAAAGGAGATTTTTATAGGAGCTAATACAGTAATTTATCCAACTGTTGTTATAGATGCATCCGAAGGACCAGTTTATATAGGCAGTAATGTAAAAATTTTGCCTCATGCTGCTATTGAAGGACCCGCCTTTATTGGAGATAATTCTTTAATTAAAATGAAAGCATCTATCTACGCTAATTCGAGTATAGGCGAAGTTTGTAAAATTGGCGGAGAAATAGAGAATACAATTTTTCAATCATATTCAAATAAACAACACGATGGCTTTTTAGGGCATTCATATATTGGCAGTTTTGTAAATTTAGGTGCTGATACTACATCAAGCGACTTAAAGAATAATTATAGTAAAGTTTCAGTTTTGCTCAACAATAAATCTGTGGATACAGGAATGCAGTTTTTAGGTTTAATGATGGGCGACCATTCTAAAACGGGTATAAATACTATGTTTAACACCGGCACCGTTGTCGGGTTTTCATCAAATATTTACGGCTCAGGATTTCCGCCAAAATTTGTTCCATCGTTTGCTTGGGGTTCACCAAATGAATTTGTAACATACGATTTAGATAAATCAATGCATACTGCCGAGATTGTTATGGCAAGAAGAAATATTACCTTTAATCAAATTGATAAAAAGATATTCCAAAAAATTTATGAATTAACTCAAGATGAAAGAAAATCTTTTAAGAACATTGCTTAGTTACAAAAAATGCTGTTATATAAAAATTATTACTATTTGTTGAGATGTGTAGATGAACTAAGTAATAAATTAAAAAACAAGAAAATCTTTTCCGCCTTTTCACAAGAAAAAGAGCAGCTATATTTCCATATTCCTATAGACAATTTCCCGTATTACCATTTAGTCTTTTCAACCGATCCGAAACACTCGTTAATTTATCATAAACATACTTATCATAAGGCCAAAAAAAACGTCGCTGAATTTTTCACTAAATATCTGCCCGATAAAATTGTGGAATTTTCTATTGCTTATAATGATAGAATAGTTAAAATAGCACTGGAGGATTCAACATTGTATTTTTTAATCCGAGGCAACGACTCTAACTTTATTTTGGTTGATAAGAATAAGTCAATTGACTTTTTTAAAAAAATTAAAGACATAGAAAAAATTGAAGAAACCAAGCAAGAAGTGCTTTCTAAAAAGTATATTTCTTCTATTGATGATTACATACTTGATATAAGCAATACTGATATTGGAAATATTAGTAAAAAACTACCATCATTAGGCAAAGATGTTTTACTGGAACTAGAAACAAGAAATTATTCTTTACCTGAAATAACAATTTTACTTAATGAAATTTATAATTCCCCTATTGCTGTGTTTCATTCGCAAGAACATAAAGAGACTATTTTTATTCCTTCTACCTTTAAAATGATTCATTTGCCGGATAATGCTAACACTTTTAATAATTACTTGGATGCAGCAAGTCATTATTTAGCACTATTAAACAAAACTTCTAATTATAACTTACTACTCGAAGCAATTCAAAAACATGTTAAGAAAGAATTAGAAAAAGTGTCAAATAAACTGAATAACTTAAAAGCTAAAATTGAGGCAGGCTCTAAAGAAAATGAATACAATTTTTACGGTAACCTTTTGCTAACTAATCTTAATAAATTATCTAAGGGAATGAGTGAAATCGAGCTTGATGATTATCGATTTAATAAAAAAATAAAAATAAAATTAGATCCAAAACTTTTGCCTGCAGAAAATGCTCAGTCTTTTTTTGAAAAGGCAAAATCTGAAAAAATAAATTATTCTAAATCAGTTGAGCTTTACAACTCTGCTCTAAGATCGTATGAAAAATTAACTGAGTACAGCAATATTCTAAATTCTAATCCTTCAATTGATAAGTTAGAGGAATTAAAATTAATGTTAAATATTAATTTCCCTTCCACTAATACTAAAGAAAATAAAAAAGATGGAACGAAATTGTTCTTAGAAAATAAATTCAGACACTTTGTTATTGATGGCGCTTACCACCTTTTTGTAGGAAAAGATAGCAAAAGTAATGATGTCTTAACCACAAGATTCGCCAAACAAAATGATTATTGGTTTCATGCGAGAGGTTATACTGGCTCTCACGTTGTTTTACGCGTTGATAATCCTAAATCGGGAATTCCAAAATCTGTAATTAAAAATGCTGCTTCTGTTGCTGCATTTTACAGTAAAGCTAAAACTTCTTCGCTTGTACCAGTAAGCTATACGCTTAAAAAATTTGTTAGAAAAAATAAAAAATTAGAAGTTGGTCAAGTAATAATAGAACGAGAAGAAGTTATTTTGGCAAAACCAGAAATACCACCAAACTGCATCATTGTTACGGATAATTAACTTCCCTATAAATTGCCCAAAGATATGATTCTTGTTAATTTGCAACATGAAATTAGTGAATGTAGACAAAAAAAAATTTTTTTTGATAATTCTCGTTTCTGTTATTACTGGCTTAATTTACAATTGGCTTTCGCCAGATGGATTAAGTTTAATTCGTATACAAAATTCTTTACGAAGTTTGTCCAATGCTAATGCTGATTTAAACAGTCTAATTAATTCTAACAAAAACTTTATCTTAAAAATTTCATTGAAACAAGCATATAAGATTTATCAAGATTCAATATGTTTGTTTATTGATGCTCGTGATAGATGGGAATATGCAAAAGGACATATACCTAATGCCGTAAATATTGCAGAATACAAATTTGAACCTTCAATGCCATTAATAAAGTCACTTAACAAAAATGTATGTTATGTAATTTATTGTGGAGGAAATGACTGTGAAGTAAGTTTAAGATTAGCAACTGAAATGAGCAAAATTGGTTTTGCTAAATTGTTTGTTTTTGAAGGTGGCTGGAATGACTGGCTTAAAGCAAATTACCCAATTGAAAGCGAAGAATAGAAATGAAATTTACACGAGATACTTTTTTCCTCATCATTAGAATATTCCTCTCTTTCCTGTTTATTTTTTCTGGAATTGAAAAAATAAAAGACCCCAATGCTTTTGCTGCTGCAATTACAAATTATCACATACTTCCTAATTTTCTTATTAATTTTTTTGCAATCTCATTACCTTGGATCGAAACTTTTACAGGCATATTGTTGCTTTTCAAATTTTTCGAAAAAGAAAATTTATGTATAATTTTTTCTATGTTAAGTGTTTTTACTATTGCAGTAGTTGTAGCATTAATTAGAGGTATAAATATCGACTGCGGGTGTTTTGGAACTCTTAACAGTGAAAAAGTGGGGGTTCAAAAAATTGTAGAAAACATTTTAATTCTTGTAATAACAGCAGTTCTTTTTATTTACGACGATAAAAAACTAACAGTTAATAAAGACAAATAGTTAATTGATAACAATAAATAAAAATAATGTAAGGAAAATATTAATAATAAAGCTTAGAGGGATAGGCGATGTTGTTTTATCTACAATTGTTTTGAAAAACCTAAAAAGAGATTTCCCTCACAGTGAAATATCTTACTTAACTGAAAAACATTCAGCTCAAGTATTGAAAAATCTTCCTCAGTTAAGACATGTCTATTATTTTGAAAAATTAACTCTTCTTCAAAAAGTCAAATTTTTTTTACTAATAAGATATATTAAGTTTGACCTAATTTTAGATTTTTATTCTAATCCTACTACTGCGTTATTAACTTTTTTCAGCGGAGCAATTTATAGGGCTGGATTTCCTTATAAAGGGAGAAAATACGCATATAATCTTTATGGACCAATTGAAAGAAATAAGTACCATGCTGCTATGCTTCATCTTGAATTCTTAAAAAGAATTGGTCTTTCTGCCAACGAATCAGAGCTTTTATTTTTATTAGATAAAAATGCTAATTCGTTTGCAAGTAATTTATTATCTAATTTAATAATAGATAAAAAATCGCTAGTTGGGATTTGTCCTACTGGCGGTTGGGAGTCAAAAAAGTGTGACCCAATTAAATTGGCTGAAATTGCCGATAACTTAATCAACAAATACAAAATTAATGTTATAATTCTTTGGGGACCCGGCGATGAGTCAGATGCAAATGAAATAAAACATTTAATGAAAAATAATGCTTATCTTGCTCCCAAAACTACTATCTTAGAAATGGCAGCTATTATCGCTAAGTGTAAGTTCGTAATTTGCAATGATAGCGGTCCAATGCATATTTCTGTAGCGTTAGACGTGCCTGTACTTGCCTTGTTTGGTCCTACTGACCCTATTTTACAAGGACCTTTTGGTGAAAAACATGAGTGGGTGAATTTAGAAGAATTAGATTGTATAAAGTGTAACTTGCTGAAATGCCCTAAAAACCATGAATGCTTTTTGAATCTTCCTATTAATAAAATAATGACTAAAGTAGATTTGTTAATTAAAAAAAATGAAATTGAGCTTGATTAAAAAAATTGAGATTTTCTTAAAAAAAATATTCTTAAAAATATTATTAATTGGGAACCCTAAAAGCAACAATAACCAATTAGTAAAGTTTGATTCTAATTCAAAAATATTGTTTATAAGACTTAATAGAATTGGCGATGCTCTTGTTTCCACCCCGCTTCTTCAAATCATCAAGAAAAATCTAAAGTGTAAAACAATTGTACTTGCTAGTGCCAGCAATTATTTTGTTTTTCAGAATAATGAACTTTGTGATAAATTAATAGTTTTCCAGAAGAGCTTAAAGAATTTCGTTAAATTAATCCATCGTCTAAATTCTGAAGATTTAACAGCTGTAGTTGATCTTCATGATGATATTTCAACTACAGTTAGTTTTATTTTAGCTTTGTTGAAAGCTCCTATTAAAATAGGTTTTAAAAAAGGAAATGAAAGTTTATATACTCATTTAGTTGTAAAACTTGACACTCAGAAACATCATATTATTGATAGATTAATGGAGTTTGCCAAGTTTTTTAATGTAAAAACAAATTCATCTGATATAAATGTTTACTATAAACCAGACCAAAAATCGTTGCAAAGTGCGAAGGCGTTTTTAAAAAAAAGTTTTGCTAAACAAAAATTTTTACTGGGTATAAACATTTCTGCTGGCAGTCAAGCGCGTTTTTGGGGAATAAGAAAATATAAAGAGCTAATCAATTCCTTAATAAAATATGATTTAAACATTCTTATATTATGTCAAAAAAGTGATTTAGCTAAAGCCAAAGAAATTTCTAACAATTATTTGCCAATTTTTTATAGTGATAATTTTGATGAATTTGCAGCAATGATTTCTCAACTGAACTTACTCTTTACACCGGATACATCCATTGTTCATGTTGCTTCTTCATTCAAAATTCCAATGTTTGGTCTCTATGTAAAATACAACACTGAAGATGTTATTTGGTATCCATACAAATCCGATTACGAATGTATAATTACAAAAGAGCCTACATTAAAAAATATAAGTAGTGAAAAGGTAATACAAAAATTAATACCATTTTTGGAGAAGTATTTATATGACGAAACAACCACCAGAGTGTAAAAATTTTACCGGTTACAAACCTTGTTTTCCTAATTACAACTGCTGGGAAAACGGCTGTAAAGAGATGAACCCAATCGGGACAAAAATATTGATTATAAACTTAGATGCTATGGGCGACGTATTAATGACTACAGCTCAGCTTCATGCAATTAAAAGAAAATATCCACAGTCAACCATTTGGTGGCTTACTTTAAATAATGCTAAAGACCTATTGGTTAATAATCAGTATATCGATAAAATACTAACATACGATAGCGAATCATTAAGTATTTTGCAATCGATGGAATTTGACATTGTTATGAATGCTGATAAATCATTGCGTGCAGGCTCAGTAACTATGAACGTTAAAGCCGCAAAAAAATTAGGATTTGGAATTAATAATTACGGACAAATTATCCCTCTCAACAGCGGCGCTGAATATAATTATAAAATGGGATTGGATGATAATCTTAAATTCAAAATTAATCAACGCACTAAGCAAGATTACTTAGCTGAAACTTTTGAGCTTGATTATAAACGTGATAAATACATTTTTAATTTTACTGAAGAAGAGATTCTTTTCATAGAAAAATATAAAAATGAAATTGGTATAAAAGACAGCGATGAAATTATCGGATTTAATACCGGTTGCTCTCTTCTTTATCCTAATAAGAAAATGACAATTGAACAACATATTGCATTAATTGAAAAATTTCTCTCATTCAATCGATTTAAAATAATGCTGCTGGGTGGCAAAGAAGATCAAGAAAGAAATTCAATAATAGCTGACGCGTTTAATAATAAAGTTATTAATACACCTGTAAATGAAGGAGTAAGAAAAGGAGCTTGCTATGAAAGCATACCTCAAGTTGTAATTACCGGCGATTCTTTCGGTATGCACTTAGCAATAGCTTTGGGAAAATATGTAATCGCATGGTTTGGTTTAAGCTGCTGGACAGAAATTGACTTGTATGACAATGGCATAAAACTAATACCAGAGGGACTTTTCTGTGCACCTTGCTGGAAAAAAGTTTGCCCATATAACCTTGAGTGTATACAAATGATTGACCTTGAAAAAATAGTTAATGAAACACTAAAGTATTTCGATATGAGAAAGCATGAGAAGACAAAGAATTAATTTGTTAGATAAATACAAATCTATTAAGCGTCCTCTTATCTTGGATGGTGCTATGGGAAGTTTATTGCAACAAAGAGGTATCAACACAAGCAACCCTTTGTGGTCATCTATAGCAAATTTTACTCACAAAAATTTAGTTAAACAAATTCATCTGGAATATATTAAAAGTGGCGCTGAAATAATAACTACAAACACTTTTAGGACGAACCCCTTAGCTTTCGAAAAAAGCGACTTGCAAATTAGTTATCATGATTTCATAAAGAATTCAATTTCCAATGCCATTGAAGCCGTTGAAAATAAAGAAATAATAATTGCAGGCTCAAATGCACCTGCTGAAGATTGTTACCAAAAGAGTCGAACTATAACAATTGATAAATTAGAATACAATCACAAGAAACATATTGAACTACTATGGGAAAATGGTGTCGACGTTATTTGGAATGAAACACAAAGTCATTGGGATGAAATTAAAATAATATGCGAATTTTGCTCTGCAAATAATTTGCCTTTTGTTGTAAACCTTTTTTTTGATAGTGAGTTAAAATTGCTGAGCGGTGAACCACTGATTGAAGCTATAAAATTTATTGAATCATATACACCTGTAGCAATAGGATTAAATTGCATCCAGTATTCATTAATAAAAGCTTTTTTTAATGAGAATTCTTTCAACTATAATTGGGGATTTTATCTTAATTGTGGCCCTGATAACATTGATTTAACTGTTCAACAGCAAATTACATGCGCTGTTAATGAAAAAGAATATTTGGAAATAATTAAAGAATATCTTCATCTTTCTCCAATTTATGTGGGTGCTTGCTGCGGTTCTAATCCTAACCATATAAAAGAAATAAAAAATTACTTAGATGAACTCTATAAACATTAAAGCTCCGGCCAAAATTAATATAGGATTGTTCGTTATTTCTAAAAGAAAAGATGGGTTTCATAATATTTACACCTTATTCTACCCTATTAACGATTTATACGATGAATTAAGTTTTACAAAATCAGAAATGTTTATTTTCAGCAGCAATGCTAAAGATTTAACTGAGGACGACTCTAATTTAATTATAAAAGCAAAAAGTATTATTGAAAAGTACGTCAAACAAAAAATTAATGTGGCAATAAATCTAAAGAAGCGAATCCCTATTGGAGGCGGGTTGGGAGGCGGCAGCTCTGACGCAGCTGCAACTTTAATCTCGCTAAATAAACTTTATAAATTAAATTTAACGAAAGAAGTATTGCTTTCAATGGCGCTTAAATTGGGTTCTGATGTGCCTTTTTTCCTTAATAAAAAAAGTGCTGTCGGCAGTTCAAGAGGAGAAGTTTTACAAGAGATACCTTTGAAGATTGATAAGCCTATTTTAATAGTCAATCCTGGTATTAGTATTTCTACAAAGGAGGCTTTTGCTAATGTCGTCCCTTCTCCAGTTCAATTTGATTACTTTGACTTAGTTAAAAACAATTCAATTGATTATCAAAAAATGAATGAATTTCTGCATAATGTATTTGAAGACTATATTTTTGCAAATTATAAAGAGATTGGAGAAATCAAAAAAAAGATGTACTCTGCTGGCGCACTATTTAGTTTAATGACTGGTACAGGTTCTACGGTTTATGGTATTTTTAACAACATAAATGAAGCTGAAAATGCATATAACTCTTTCCCCAAAAATTATTTTAGATTTATAAGCTGTCCTTATTAATAAAATCATTTTTGAATCAAATATCATAGGGTAAAAACACTCTAACAACTGTGCCGCTTCCCTCTTGTCCTTTTAGTTTGGATGGACTGTCTATCTCAATTCTGCCATTATGTTTTTCTATAATTTCTTTAACTAATGTTAATCCTAATCCACTTCCTTCGATTGCAGTTTTTTCTATATTGCTTGCTCTGTAAAATTGATTAAAAACATTGTTTAGCTCGTCTTTGGGTATTCCTCTTCCGTTATCATTAATTTCGATTATCACTTGGTTTTGATTGTCGTAGAGCTCAATTAATATTTGTCCATTGTGATAATTATACTTTATTGCATTATTTAATATATTCGATATTGCTAATTCAAGTAAGATTTTATCTCCACGAAAAGTCTTGATATGATTTCGGTTATCAATAAAGTCAATACTAATGTTCTTATTCTTTGCATACTCAGACTGTTTTTCTATCACTATATTAATAAAAGACTTAAGCTCTATTTCCTCTAACGTTCTTAAATTTAAGAGCTTCAGTTTAGAAATTCGCAGTATATTGTTCACTAGTTCAACAGCTTCTTCATTTCTTAATTTGGCTCTGTAAAGCTTTTGTCTTATCGTTTCATTTAACGTCCCAATATAATATTTAATTACAACATCAAGCAGTGAATGAACAGCAGAAATTGGTGTTTTTAATTCATGTACTATTCCAATAATATATTTCTCTTTTGATTTTTCAGCTTCGTTTAGTGCAGCAAGTGAATTGTATAATTGTTTCTCCCTTTGGTAAAGTTCATGGGCTATTTTATTCGTTATATATACAGTTGCTATCATTGCAAATCCAAAAATAATCATGAATAGCACATCGAATTTTAGTGTCTTTTCTGGCAAAGTTAAATATAATCCATTCATTGTATAGGTAGCTATCAAATTCGTTCTTTGCAAAAGAATTAGAATTCCAAATATTATTACAATAAAAACTGCCATTAGGTAAACTATATAACCGGGTAAGATTATACTGCCAATAATCATATGAAATATAAAAAAAATGTAAAGCGGTGATTCAATTGTCCCTGTATAATAAACCAAAAACATTAGTGCAGTTACATCCAAAATCATCTGAAGAAGAGATAAATGAAGCGGATTAAATTTTCCCCTTTCATTGTATGTATTTTTTTTAACAATACCTACGACTATATTGTATGAAGTAATAAATAGACTGATAAGAATTATTGCAATTATTTGAGTTTTGCTAAAAGAGAACTCTAAAAACAATTCACTGGAAATCAAGAAGGATAACAAAAATAATACAGCTATATACCTTAGTTTAATAAACCAATTATTCCTTTTTTGGATAGTTTCCCAAAATTCATCATATTGAGAAGCCCATTCTGGGACTAACTTAATCATTATTTCCCTTAGTTAATGATGCAATTTGCATTAAGCAATATACTTTCCTCTTTTAGTATAATGTGTATGCAAAAGTTTATGTGAAAGTTTGCTGCAAGGTCCTTCTTTAATAAATTCTTTATAAAGTTTAATAACATTGGGATTATCGTGAGATTTTCTTATTTGTAAAGATAAATCTTCGGCGTAAATAGCTTCTGCTCTTTTCTTTCTTATTTCTGATGAAGTAGGAATTGGTTGCCCACCACCTCCAAGGCAACCGCCAGGGCATGCCATGAACTCAATAAAATGGCACTCACTGAATTTTCCACCAAGCTTTATATCATTCATAATTTTTTTTGCGTTTGCTGTACCATGAGCAACAGCAACTTTTATAGTAAAATTTTTAAGCCAGTCCCAATTTGGCACTATATGTCTAATCAACTCAGGCACTGGTCCTGTTTTATTACCAATTGGAATTTCCATATATCTAATTCCTTCAAAGCCTCGAATGTTTAGCACATTAGCATTTTCAAAAATATCTTCGACTTTATCCCCAGTTATAAACTCTGCTATTGTTCTTATAGCTGCTTCCATTACGCCGCCTGTAGCACCAAAGATTAACCCAGCACCGGATGCATCTCCAAAAGGATCATCAAAATTTGATTTAGGCATTTCTGGTAAATTGATTCCGGCTTCTTTAATCATTTTTGCAAGCTCTCTTGTGGTTAAACCAAAATCAACATCTTTATAACCTGAGCTCTGCATTTCTGGCCTGTTGCATTCAAACTTTTTAGCAGAACAAGGCATAAGAGCAACGGATACAATATTAGCAGGGTCAATTTTAGCTTGTTTAGCATAGAAAGTTTTTATCAATGCACCAAACATTTGCTGAGGCGATTTTGCAGTGCTTAGGTGGTCTAAATATTCTGGATAAAAATGCTCAATATATTTTACCCAACCTGGAGAGCAGGACGTAAATTGAGGCAGTTTAACTGAATTATCGTTTAATACTAATGCTTTATATAAACGAATAATTAATTCTGTACCCTCCTCAACAATTGTTAAGTCAGCAGCAAAATTTGTATCGAAGACTTTATCAAAACCAATTCTTTTTAACGCAGTATTTAACTGTCCAGTCATAGAATGCCCTGCGCCCAATCCAAATTCTTCTCCAATAGCTGCTCGAGGAGATGGTGCGGTTTGAATTACAACATGTTTAGTAGGGTCATCAATTGCAGCCCAAATCTCATCTGATGGATCGTTTGCTCTTAATGCAGATGTTGGACATCTATTAATACACTGGCCACAATTAATACAAATGACATCTGCCAACGGTTTTTCCAAAAATGTAGAAATATGAGTTTGAGCACCTCGTCCAATAGCCTCCAATACACCAACTTCTTGTAAATCAATACAAGTTCTCACGCATCTTCTACAAAGTACGCATTTATTCATATCCCTAACAACTGCATAGGATGATTTATCGATTTCGTATTTCGGCTTTTCAATGTGACCAAAAGTGAAAGAATCGACCCCATATTCTTTTGCTAATGTTTGCAGTTCACAGTTGCCATTTCTAAAACAAGTATAACATTCACCATAATGTTCACTCAACATAAGATCAATAATATGCCGCCTTGCTTTTCTAACATTTGGTGATGAAGTCTTAATTTTTATTGGTTGTGTTATTGGGAAAGTACAAGATGATTGCAAAGTTTTCATGCCTTCAATTTCAACTACACAAATGCGGCAAAGCCCTGCAATACATAAATCTTCATGATGACATAAAGTTGGAATACTAACCCCAACTTGTTTACACGCTTCTAAAATAGTTGTTCCAATAGGAACGAAATGTTTTTTTTCATCAATTTGAATTGATACTAATCCACCAATTGCTGAAGTATTTTTTGCTATTTCAACAAAGTGTGGTTGTTGGCTTACTGGAGTTCTAAAATCATCTCTACTTTCCATTATCTCTCCTCGCTATTATTGAATATTTCTTCACTAAAATTTTCTAAAATGGATATAAATGGATTTGGTGATGATTGTCCTAATCCACATTTTGATGCTAATTGCATTGTTTTACCCAGTTCTTTTAGTTGGTTAATGTATTTAAAGGTATAATTGCCGGACTCAATCATGTTAACACCTTCTAATAATTTTATATTTCCTATTCTACATGGTGTGCACTGTCCGCAAGATTCTTCAACAAAAAATTCCATAAAGTTTTTTAGTACTTTCAGCATATTACGTGATTCGTTAAAAATGATTATTGATCCTCCGCTTGGGACATCTTCGTATGCGAGAGTGCGTTCGAACTGTGATTTTGGCAAGCATATACCGGAGGCACCGCCGACTTGAACAGCTTTTGTATTTTTAGCTCCGACTATTTTTAACAGTTCGGAAATTCTTATTCCCATTGGTAATTCATATACACCGGGTTTATCACAATCCCCAGAAACAGAAAATAATTTTGAACCAGTTGATTTATCTGTACCATACTTTTTAAACCATTGACTTCCTTTCATTATAATATGTGTTACAGCTGCGAATGTTTCAACGTTGTTAACTATTGTGGGTTTACCTTGGAAACCAGTATTAACAGGGTAAGGTGGTCTGTTACGTGCTTCTCCTCTAAAGCCTTCAAGCGATTCAATTAATGCTGTTTCTTCGCCGCAAACATATGCCCCAGAACCTAATCTAATAATAACATCGAAATCAAACTCTTTATTATTTAATATTGCTTTGCCGAGTAAATTATCAGTTTTCATTTGCTCTAAATAACTTTCCAATTGTTCTTTTAAATACTCATATTCGCCGCGTAAATAAACAATTCCTTTTTTTGCTCCAATTGTATATCCAGCAATAACCATTCCGTCAAAAATTAGCTCTGGATATTCCATCAGTAGTAATCTATCTTTAAATGTTCCAGGTTCGCCTTCGTCAGCATTGCATATAACATATTTTTCATCTGCAACAGCAGCTGCACTCAGCATCCATTTTGTGGAGGTTGGAAATCCGGCACCGCCTCTGCCTTTCAATTTGGATTCACGAATTTCAAGTAAAATTTCTTCTCTTGTCATTGTTAACGCTTTTTTGATTGCTTCGCCCCTCCTGTATTCGGAAAATATTACTTTACCATTACCGCTTCTTTCTGTCATTTTCAACCTCACTGAATTTCATTTATAATTTGAATTGCTTTCTCCGGTGTTAGTTTTGTGTAAACCTTATTGTTGATTAACATAGCCGGTCCTTTATCGCACATTCCCAAACAATTAATGTATTCCAGTGTAAACTTGTTATCTTTTGTTGTTTCACCAAAACTTATTCCTAATTCTCTTTCAATAGCTCTTGCAATTGCTTGTTTCCCCTGCATATCGCAAGAAATTGTTTTGCATAATCGAACTAAATAACGTCCTTTTGGTTTTGTATTGAGAAAAGTATAAAACGATATAACACTATAAACTTCCACTGGATGAATATTTAATAATCGCGCAACCTCCTGCTGAGCAAAGTCAGGAATATACTTATGTACACTTTGTATTTCCTGTAAAATTGGGAGAAGCGATGAACGCAAATTACCGTACTTTTCAACAAGCTTTTCAATTTCTTCTGTCATTGTATTTTTTTCTAAAACTAACATTCACTATTTCTCCTTTTTTTTAATAAAAATTCAACTTTGTGAATAAGTTCATCTGGCGTAATAGGTTTTTCAACAAAATCATCAACAGGAACCACATCGCTTTTGTCAAATTTTAAACCTACAGTCTTTGGTATTGAAGTATACATCAATATCGGTGTATTGATGCCTTCTTTTCTAAATCGATTGGCAAGAAAAAATCCATCATCTGGTTCGCTCATCATTACATCTAAAATTATCAAGTCGGGTTTTTTTAACTGAACAATTTTATAGCCGTCATCTGGGTTGGTTGCGGTAATTACATCATGCCCTTGTGATTTTAGTATTAAACTGCTTACATCAAGAATGTCAACATCATCATCAATTACAATGATAAGTGCCATAAAATTTCTCCATATTAATTTTTAGATTTTCATAAGGAAATACGATTGTTAATCCTTTTCTCTTATTTGCTTATTAACTGTTTCTTTTATTTTCATTTCGTATGCCAAAATATTATTTGATTTTTGTGGTAGTGCTTAAACGAAAGGCATGTTTGCTTATTTTTTTTCTTAACCGTGAGAATTAGTTTACTTTAATTCCATGGTTAAGAATATAATTTTGTAAATAAAAATCTATATAATATAGCGCTGAGGATTTTAGTTGATTTTATGAGGTGTCTAACTAAGAGACCTAACCATATCGGTTTGATAAGTGCTGATTGATTAACCCAGTTTCAACTTTTTGTTTTTTTCTAGTGATTCACTTTCCATTTTTTTCTTATACTCTATTAATTTTTTGTAAAGAATTTTATCTGAGACAGCTAATATTTGCAGGGCAAGGATAGCAGCATTTTTTGCATTGTCTATTGCAACAGTTGCAACAGGTACACCACTTGGCATTTGAACAATAGATAATAATGAATCAAGTCCATCTAACGATTTGCTTTTGACTGGAACTCCAATTACTGGCAGGACAGTGTGGGATGCAGTAAGACCTGGCAAATGTGCAGCACCTCCGGCACCAGCTATTATCACTTTAACTCCTTTTTTGGCAGCATTTACAGCATAATCTTTGACGTGGTTAGGAGTTCTATGTGCCGAAACAATTTTGATTTCGTACGGAACCCCAAATTCTTTGCAGACTTCTGCTGCTTGTTTCATTACATTGTAGTCTGAATCACTTCCCATTATAATTCCAATTAGAGGTTTTTCTTTCATGCTCATCTCCTAAACTTGAATTAGTCTTTCAGCCTGTTTTGCTTTTTTCAATAGTTCAGTTTTATTATTACCAATAACTGTTATATGCCCCATCTTTCTGCCAACTCTCGAAGTTTCCTTATTGTAAAAATGTAAATGGATATCTGGTTGTTTCAGTACTTGATTATAATTTTTTATTAAGCCATCAGAGTTTTGTTTGCCAAGTATATTAATCATTACAGCAGCCTGTTTAATCATTTCTGTTGAACCAAGCGGAAGATCAAGAATTGCACGAATATGGTTTTCAAACTGAGATGTTACACATGCTTCTAAGGTATAATGCCCCGAGTTATGAGGGCGCGGCGCTAATTCATTTAACAAAACTTCATCTTTACGATTAAGAAAAAGTTCGACACCAAAAATTCCATAACCTTTAATAGCTTTTACAGCTTCAATTGCAATTTCTTTTGCATGCTCTTGTATTCGTTTTGTTATATCTGCAGGCGCTATAACAATTTTACAGATGTGATTTTCTTGAATAGTTTCAACAACAGGATAAGTTTTTATTTCTTTTGATGTCCTTACCACCATTACAGCAAGTTCTTTTTGAAACTCTATAAACTCTTCAGCCATTAATTCATTGTGTCGGCCTGTAAGTCTTTCTACTGCTGCTTTCCACGTCTTATCGTTAGTAATTAATGCGTTGCCATACCCGTCGTAACCCATTTTACGAGATTTAAGTATGAACTTTTTACCTAATATTGTTGATATCATTTCGTAGTCATAATTTTTTTTAATCTCGATAAAATTAGGTACAGGGATTTGGTTCCTTCTAATTGCTAATTTTTGAAAAAGTTTATCTTGAATTGTTCCGATTGTTTTAGATGAGGGGAGAACTTTTTTACCAGTCCTTTCTATATGTTCCAAATACTGGTAATCTACAAATTCGTTTTCCAAAGTCACTATGTCGCTTTGCTGAATAAATTTATTAAAAACTTCTTCATCATCAACCCAGCCTACAAATTCATTGTGAGTTAATTGCCCTGCTGGTGAGTTTTTGATTTTCTCAAGGATTGCGATTTCAAAGCCTAACTTGTAAGCTTCAAAGGCAGACATTCTCGCTAATTGTCCACCACCCAATATTCCAATACAAGTTCTTTTAGACAAAAAGTTTCCTACAGTTTATTTTGAATGTTATGTCGAAAATAAATCATAAAGAATAAATATCCAACCAAAGTTAGCCATCATGGTAAAAAAATAGCAGATGAAAATTCAGTGAGCTTCTTTTTGTTGGTATGATTTATTAAATACTTTTAAATTCAAATTTTTCATTCCGTTCTTTTGCTCTCTTCCAGTTAGGTACTATATACTCTCAAAAAACTTATTAACAGTTTGTGCCTTAATTTTAAATCAAACATAAATTTGTTAAAGAGTTTGAAAAAAAGAAACAGCTGAAGAATTTCTATCACAACGAGCTCACTTAAAATGTTACCTCTTGTGAATAGAGCCAACTCCAGAAACATCCGAAACAACTTTTTCTGGATTGCCATAAAAATCCACAGAACCTACTCCAGAAACAGAGGCTTTCAAGTATTTACTTGCATAAACTTTAGCATTAGCAGCTCCACTAACTCTTACAATAACACTTTCCGCGTTTAATTGTTGAGCATTAACTTCACCAACACCAGATAAATCTAATTTTAGATTTTGAGATTTCCCTTTTAACTTTATCTCTCCAGCACCACTCAAATCAATATCTAAATTCTCATTATTAATCCCTTCAACAAATATGGCATTTGCTCCTGAGGATATAATCTTATTCAGCTGCGGGGTAGTTATATAAATTTTTATACTTCTTATAGGTGATATATTTTTTCTGGTATCAATATAAAGAACGCCATTTTTTACCTCTGTTTTAATATACCTTAGCAAATTTTCTTCAGCTGAAATAGATAAACTTGGCTTTTCTTTAATAATAATATCTATGGTAAAAGCGCCAGCAACATTAATTTTATTGAATGAGGTAATATCTCTTTTTTCTTCAATTAAATTGCCTTCCCCTCTTATTCCCCAAAT